>JARLHV010000158.1 GCA_031292055.1 Desulfosporosinus sp. | reverse complement strand
TTCTTTAAGTTCAATTATTTTTAAAACGTTGGCAATATGTGGTATTCCCAAATACTCGGCCATCTCTGGGCCTACTTGAGCGGTATCTCCATCAGTCGTCTGCTTTCCACAAAGTATAAGATCAAAATTACCCATCTTTCGGACCCCTTGTGAAATTGTATAGGCGGTTGCCAAAACATCTGCTCCCGCAAATTTTCGGTCGGATACCAAAGCACCTTCGTCTGCACCCATCATATATGCTTCTTTGATAACATCTTGAGCCTGCGGTGGTCCCATACTTATAACTTTAACCGTTCCACCTACTTGTTCCTTAATTCTCAAGGCTGTTTCTATGGCATAGAGATCGTAGGGATTCATCTTCGAATCGACTCCGTCTCTTTTTAAAACACCCGTTATTGGATCAACTTCAATTTTTGAAATTCCTGGAACTTGTTTGATACAAACTAATATTTCCATGACTCAACCTCCTGTAATATACTTAAAAAGATCTAATTAAATTAATTGGTTATGACGCAACATTATTTCGACTTAAATCCAGCCAATGAAAAATGCGATTCTTTCATTGGTCTCGATGGTCTGGTCTGACCGCTCTACCATTTAAGAATAACATAAGATTCCCTCATATTCAAAAGTAATATATTTACACTTAGTTACTTGCTCTTTTTATTCTCGGACATACAAATGGACAGCCTACAAGTAGGCTGTCCATAGTTCCCAAGATTCATAATGAGCGAAGCACTGCGTTACAGAAGCGAAGCTCTTGATGCTTTCCCGCCAAATGACATATATTCATTAATTGCTGATCTCGACCCTAATAACTTTCCTCAAACGTTTAATCCATGTGCTCTCATAAGCGAGACCAACTTTTCACGGTTTATATCCTCTAAGGTAGTGAGAGGCAATCTGAGATAATCCTTACAGAAACCCATAGCTGCCACAGCAGCCTTGACCGGAATAGGATTTACTTCACAAAACAGTGTATGTCAGGGTGTATGTCAGGGGACGGTTCTTTATGTCAGGGGACGGTTCTTTTATGTCAGGGGACGGTTCTTTTATGTCAGGGGACGGTTCTTTTATGTCAGGGGACGGTTCTTTGTCACATTCCAGTACGCTGGACCATACCTTTATTTATCATGAGGAGCGATGCGATTTCTCTGACCGATTGGTCCGATTTTTGTCTCAATTCTAATATTATTTGATTTCGTATAGCTTCAAATCCCTTTTGTCTTAGACTGTCTAGCTTTATGCCGTTATGATTCATAATCTCTCTTATCTTGTGTCAAAGAACCGTCCCCTGTCATCATCCCCTGTCATCATCCCCTGTCATCATGGATAAAATCAAAGGTTTTTGCAATTCCGTTTCACTGATTCTCATAATTTTTTCACATTGCTTCTGTTTTTACTTTCTAGTGGGAAACTGAGGAGTTACATCAAATGTCGCCGAAACATCCTTTAAGTGCTCTGTTATCTTCAAATGCTGAGGGCAAGCTTGTTCACATTGTTTACAGTCTATGCAGTCACTTGCCTTACCGTGATTTGCCGTAAGGTTTAAATAATAGACAAACTGACTGGAAAAATTATCACTCGTAGCACGTTTTGTACTGTTATATAAGGCAAAGTAGTCCGGTATAGCAATTTTCTGCGGACAGCCCTTTTCGCAATATCTGCAGATTGTGCAGGGAATTGCAGTATTTTCATTGATAATTTCGCTAACCTGATTGATAATCTTGTACTCTTCTTCGTTCAGTGGTTTGAAGTCCGCCATATATGACGTATTATCAAGTACCTGTTCCATCGTATTCATTCCACTCAGTACCATAATGACCCCTTCCTGACTGGCCGCAAATCGGATTGCCCAGGATGAAATGGATGCTTCCGGATTATAGTCTTTCATTATTTTTTCTGCTTTTTCCGGAACTAACGCTAAAGTGCCTCCTTTACAGGGTTCCATGACTATAATTGGTTTGTTATGTTTTCTCGCTACCTCATAACACCTTCTTGACTGAATACTTGGGTTTTCCCAGTCAATATAATTTATCTGTAATTGAACAAAATCCAATGTCGGATGAGCCGTTAAAATTTCATCCAATAATTCTGGTGTATCATGGAATGACATACCAAGGTTCTTGATCTTGCCTGCTTTCTTTTTATTAATTCCAAAACTAAAACTGTCAAGTTCACAGGCTTTCTTATAAGAAATAACGCCAATATTGTGAAGCAGATAATAATCAAAAAACTCCACACCGCATTTTTTAAGCTGTTCATTAAAGACTTTCTCTTGATCTTCCACAGTTTTTAAATCTCTCATTGGAAGCTTTGTCGCAAGTGCAAAATCATTACGTTTATGTCTTTTGACAAGAGCTTCTCTCATTACGTCCTCACTCATATAACCATGATAGACATAAGCAGTATCAAAATAAGTAAATCCTTTCTCCAGAAAGGTATCTACTAGTTTATTTAAGGTTTCTGTATCAAACGATGTCTGGTCTTTTTTGTCCAGAAGTGGTAACCTCATACATCCAAAACCTAATTTCTTTTCCATTTTCTTTTTTTCCTTTCTTTCCAAGTCACTGCTTATAGCTTTGCAGCTTTATTATTATATATTTCTAAGCACTGTACAAAGGACAAACATTGGGAAATTTGGCTAACAGAGATCAACCTCTTGTCATAGTTTATCATCTGGAGTTAACACCAAGTCAAGCATTTTTTTACAGTGATATCTCAAAAGTAAGTATTACTTCGATTAGCTGTGCTACCCTAAATCCGACCAAAAGACAGAAGATGAGCTCGCTCAATGTTGTATCAAATACAGTTTTTTACTTTTATAATCTTCACAAATACAAAGGTACTGTTTTCCGACAACTCACCCTTATACACGAAACCAAGTCTATTAAACTCTTTGATTTCAGCCAAATCTTCAACGACGTTTTCAGCCATGAAACGCACCATTTGACCGCGAGCCATTTTCACACAAACTCCTTTTCCGACAACTTTACCACCTGCATAGACGCCCAGGAGCAGGGAACTTACCTCGCTGGTTTTTCTATCGGAAAGCGCAAATCCACCGATGACAAATTCCTGCCTTTGATCGCATTTCAATTTGATCCAGTCGCCGTTCCTTGCGCCGCTATAAACGGAATCGGCTTTTTTGCCGACGATCCCTTCCAGACCGGCCTCACAGGCCGCAAGGAAACTTTCCCTGCCGTTTCCTTGCACATGCTGGCCCTTAGTGGAGGTTTTGGGGGGCATCCTTCAGCAACGCTTCAAGGGTTTCCTTCCTGTCAATCAGTCGGTGTCCCCGAAGGTCCGCTCCATCCAGCGCCAGGAGATCAAAGACGATATAGGTCAGGTTTTTGGCCTGGGGATTTTTCTGATAGTTCTGCAGTGCCTAAAAATCCGTCTTGCCTGCTGCGTCTGTGATGGCCATTTCGCCGTCCAAGATCATCGCCCTACTGCCAGCCCATTCCACGAGGGAAGAGGCGACATCCTGGAACCGATCCGTATAATCATTGCCGTTCCTGGTGATAAACCGAACGCTGGGGCCTTCAGTATAGGCCAATATTCTGTATTCTGTAACCGTCGTATTTGTACCCATAAAGCCAATCCTCACCCTTAGGCGCCGTATGGACTAACTGAGCCAGCTGCACACCGGTACTGCTAAAGGGGTTGCTCGTGATCGTTTCGTCTTCCCCTTCTTCAATTTCCATCATGGTGCGTCCGGTTCTGATGCTGGTGGTAAATTCAGACATCCCCTCGCCAGTGCTTTATTCAACAAAATAGCAGTATTCCATTTTTTCTCGGACTTCCGTTAACTTCAAGTACCTTCATTGATGAACCTCCATTTTTTATCTTCTTTAAGATAGACGCCAAAAAGCTACAGAAGAACACTTCGTACTGTAGAGATTTAACCAGCAACTTTTCCCGGAATTAAAACAGCTCTAAAGCGAATTTTGGAATTCAGCATTTTTTCATAAGCTAAATCTATTTGCTCTAGTGGAAACGTTTCAATCATGGGATGCACATCCGTCAATAAGCTAAAATCCATCGTGTCCTTTCTGGCCGCACCGGCATCTGATCCTATAGTCGGCCTCCAGCCCTGTATGCTTCTTCTGCCCGCTATTAATTGCCCTGCAAAGATTTGAATCGGTTCCTCTACGCCGGCGATGATCATTAGTTTTCCGTCAAGACTGAGGCCATTTATTAACTCTGATATTGCTTTCGAATTTGGGGCGGTTGCCAGAATAACTTTCGCCCCACCTAATTTTTGAAGTTCTTTTATAACATCTGTGCTCTCTGTGTCTATATATACTTGAGACCCTAATTGTTCAGCCAGTTCTTTTTTATCCGCCCCTCTGGAAATCGAAATAGTCTTAAAGCCCATTTTTTTGGCGTATTGAATGGCTAAATGTCCCAGTCCGCCAATACCTTGAATCGCAACAACATCTCCAGGCTTTGCCCCGGAGTTTTTTAAGGCTTCAAAGGTTGTCACTCCTGCACAAAGCAATGGTGCAGCCTCGGCGTCATTTAATTCCTCCGGTATCAGGACCAATTCCTGAGCGCCGGTTATCATGTATTCGGCAAAACCACCGTCATAGGTTATACCGGCAGGCCAGCCCACTCCAACACGCTGCCCTATTTTAAATTCGTTAACACCAGGCCCTATTTTTTCTATTACTCCGATAACCTCATGTCCGGGAATACGAGGATACTCCAGTCCGGGGTAATTGCCTCCGTTTTTAACCATTGCATCTCCGTGACATACACCGCAGGCCAACACTTTCACTCTTATCTGACCTTCCATGGGTTCAGAAATTTCTCTCGTCACTAATTCAAATTCTCCGCCTGGTACCTTAACTTGAATTGCTTTCATTAAATTCATTCCGTTACTTCCTTTCTGATGGCTTATTTGCTGAATGATTTGAGTTTTACAAACTACTTTTCTTAAGATTTCAATAGGCGCACAAGTTTTTTATTAAGAGTAGCATGCTCTTTTATAACAATGCTATCATATTCACTTGGCCCATTTTTCTCAAATTCCTGATAATACTGCAGCTTCAAATTAACAACTTCTAAATTTTTTTCTAATTCCTTCTTACGATCTTCAAGGATTGTTTTCTGCAATAGTAATATTTCCTTTCTTGAAGTAACACTGGAATACCCTTCCAGGCAAATCTCCATGTACTTTTTTATATAAGAAATGGACATGCCCGTGGCCCTCATGCACCGGATTAACAACAATTGTTCCAAATTCAAATCGCTATACTCACGATTCCCGTTTTTGTCACGTGTGACCGGAGGGAGCAGTCTCTCTTTCTCATAATAGCGAAGAGTATGCATGGAGATATTTAATTTATCTGTTACTTCTTTGGTCGAATAGCTCATGAGTTTCACCTGCCTTTAAATTTAAACTATAACCTGCACTCTATAGCAAGGATTTTTTTTGTAATATTTATATGATTCCGCTGCAAAAACCCCTTGTTATGCTATTAATATCACGTTTTATTGTCATCCTGAGCGAAGCGAAGGATCTTTTGTCCCTGGATCCTTCGCTCTTGCTCAGGATGACACAAAAATAATTGCAGTGACTTGATATTTTATAACGTTTTTAGACTTGTCGAACAGCGGAATCTTATATACATCGACGAGATCATTTTAAAGCATAGAGTGCACTCTATGCCAAGCGCATTCGTATTTAGAACAGGCCCGAACATCCGTCAACATCTACGTTTCTCTTATTCCTCCGGTAAATCGTCAAACAAAATGTGCATATAGTCCCGCCTGTCCTATGATATTCAGTCTATGATAACCTAGCCACCGCCTGTGAACGGTGGCTTGTGATTTTCACTTTTTTATGCACTCATTAGATCACATCAAAAAGACACATCTGATCACTTTCCGGAATTCCTTTGAAGCAGCCAAATTTCCGAAGTAAATCAATACTAGCATTCCCAATCTTAGCCTGTTTCTTAACATCCTCTATGGAGTTGAAGAATTTTTCTTGGGCTGCGTTATAGAGACCTTCAGCTGCCACAGTCCCCATGCCGGATATGCTGTTGATGGGTGGCCTTAAGCCCTCCTCCTCAAGCAGGAATTTTGTGGCATGGGACTTGTATAAGTCAATGGGCAGGAATTTAAAGCCCCTTTCATACATTTCCAAAACCAATTCCAAGTCATCGTACATTTCCTTATCCTTGGGGGTGGCAGCGTTGCCCAACGCCTCAATTTCCTTCAGCTTGGCCTTAACCTTTTCTTTGCCGAAGATCATAAATTCAGCGTCAAAAGCCTTGGCACGAATGGTGAAATAGGCTGCATAATAAGCCTGAGGTATGTGCACCTTAAACCAGGCTATGCGGAAGGCCATCATGACATAGGCTGCAGCATGGGCTTTGGGAAACATGTATTTAATTTTTCGACAGGAATCAATATACCATTCCGGTACCTTATGCTCCCTCATCAGAGCTTCATATTCAGCCCATTTTTCGGGGTTCGATAAAGCCTTTCCTTTACGGACCAGCTCCATGATCTTAAACGCCGTATTGGGCGGCAAGCCCTTACTAATCAAATAAGTCATAATATCATCCCGGGTACACACCGCTTCACTTAGAGTCACGGTTCCCGCATCGATTAAATCCTTGGCATTTCCCACCCACACATCGGTGCCATGGGAAAGCCCGGATATACAGATTAAATCTGCGAAAGCTTTAGGTTTGGTATCTAAAAGCATTCCTCGGACGAACTTCGTACCAAACTCCGGAATGCCAAAGGTTCCAACCTTAGAGTTGATCTGCTCCGGGGTTACCGCTAAGGCTTGCGTGGAGGAGAAGATCGACATCGTTTCCTGATCATCCATGGGTATCGTTAGAGGGTCCACGCCGGTGATATCCTGCAACATTCGGATGACTGTCGGGTCATCATGCCCCAGGATATCCAGCTTTAAGAGGTTTGAATCGATAGAGTGATAATCAAAATGGGTAGTTATGATATCCGAATCGGAGTCATCGGCAGGATGCTGTATGGGGCAAAATTCGAAAATTTCTCGTCCCTTCGGTACAACGATGATTCCTCCCGGGTGCTGCCCTGAGGTTCTTTTGATACCAGTGCAGCCTTTGGAGACTCTCAGAGTTTCTGCCTTGTTGACGGTACGGCTTTTTTCTTCATAGTATTTTTTTACGTAGCCGAAGGCTGTTTTTTCGGCGATAGTCCCGATGGTTCCGGCCTTAAAGGTTGTACCCTTGCCAAAGATAACCTCTGTATATTTATGAGCTTTGGCCTGATATTCTCCTGAGAAGTTCAAGTCAATATCAGGCTCTTTATCGCCATTGAAACCTAAGAAGGTCTCAAAGGGGATATCGATGCCATCCTTGGCCAGCTTTTCTCCGCAAACCGGACACACCTTATCAGGCAAGTCAAAGCCGATTTTAATGCCATAATCAGAGAAATCCGAATGCTGGCAGTTGGGACACCGGTAGTGAGCCTCTAAGGCATTGACTTCCGTAATACCGGTCATATAGGCCACAACTGAGGAACCCACTGATCCTCGCGAGCCCACCAGATAGCCGTCCTCATTCGATTTCCAGACAAGCTTCTGAGCGATGATATACATAACCGAGAAGCCATTTTTGATGATCGAATCCAGCTCTCGATCGAGCCTTTGCTGAACAATTTCCGGCAAAGGGTCTCCATAGAGCGCATGAGCCTTCTCATAGGTAATATCCTTAATGGTCTGCTCGCAGCCTTCAATATGCGGCGGGCATTTCTCCTCTGAAATAGGACTGATCGGCTGGCACATAGCGGCGATCTGATGGGTGTTGGTTACGACCACCTCGTAGGCCTTGGCCGCTCCTAAATAGGAAAATTCCTCCAGCATCTCCTCCGTAGTTTTTAGGTATAAGGGGGCCTGATTGTCGGCATCCTTAAAGCCTTGACCCGCTTCGAGGATTCGCCTGTAGATTTCATCTTCCGGATCCAGGAAGTGAACATCACCCGTTGCGACGACAGGCTTGTTTAATTTTTCACCCAGAGCCACAATTTTTTGGTTAATTTTCTTTAAATAGTCTTTGTCGGGAACCTGTTCTGTTCTGACCAGATAATCATTGTTCCCGAGAGGCTGGATCTCTAAATAATCATAGGCCTCAGCAATGGCTTCAATTTCCTCATTAGATTTTCCAAGGAGGATGGCCTGGTAAAGCTCACCTTCACTACAGGCACTGCCTATGATTAAACCTTCAGAGTATTTTTTATAAAGGCTCTTTAAGATCCGAGGTTTTTTATAAAAATAATCTAAGTGGGAATAAGAAACCAGCTTATATAAATTCTTTAAGCCCACATAGTCCTTGGCTAAGATGATCGCATGATACGTTTTAAGCTTCTTATATTCCACCTTCTTGGCGTCTTCATCGGAGCCAAAGCGATCAATATCTGCAAGGGTTTCTGCTCCCCGTTGATTTAGCTTTTCAAGCATAACCTTAAAAACCTTGACCGTGGTATCCACGTCATCTAACGCCCTGTGGGCCACCTCCACCTTGAAACCCAAGTTCTTAGCGATTTTTCCCAATTTATAGGTTTTGTAATCAGGAAAAAGCTCCTTAGCCAAGGATAAGGTATCCAAATAAGTGTAATCAAAGTCATAGCCTAAGACCTTAGCATTATGCTTTAAGAAACCGATATCAAATTCAGCATTATGAGCCACCAAAACGCTTCCCTCGATAAAATCCAGCAGTTTAGGCAAAACCTGGTCTATGGTTTCTGCATTGCTTACCATATCATCGGTGATGTTGGTAACCTCTACAACCCTAGCTGGAATCGGCTTTTCCGGATTAACAAAGCAGCTGAATTCGTCGATAACCTTGCCATCTTTGAGTTTTATAATTCCTACTTCTGTGATTTTTTCGGTTGCAGCAGAGAAGCCGGTGGTTTCCAAGTCCAACACGCAATAAGTCGTATCAATACTCTGACCCTTGGCGTTGGTTACCGATGATTTTTTATCCGGTGCCAAATAGGCTTCGACTCCATAGATAACTTTCATGTTCGGATTATCTCGTCCTAAAAGCTTATGGGCCTCAGGAAAAGACTGCACTACGCCATGATCTGTAATAGCAATGGATTTCATACCCCAGCTCATAGCTCTTTCAATCAGATCAGTGGCACTGGTCATCGCATCCATCTGACTCATTTGAGTATGCATGTGCAGCTCGACCCGCTTCTCCTCTGCCCTATCCTGCCGCTGAGCCTTCTTTATCATGCCTGCTGTTTCTACGATCGTATTGGCAATAAGCTCAATTTCCCCAGAAAACTGGCTAAAGCCTGCATTTCCAGCCAGCTTGACTGCCTTAGCTTTTTTAAGCCTGGCTACTATCTCACCATCTTCACCAGGTTTAATGAACGCCTTACAGGTCATCGAACTTGAGCCGTCATATAAATCAAAGGAAATCAAGGTCTTTCCGCTTCTTAATTCCTTGGCTTCGATATTGGATAATTCACCCTGGATAGCGATCCTCCCCTCATCCGGTGTAATATCCATAATTTTAATGACCTTGTCCTTGATACTCGCGTTTCTGCCTAAGATCAAGGCAGGATCACCTTTTTTACCGTCGGTTTCAGCTTTAGTTTCCGACTTTTTTGGCCAAGCTTCCTTAGCTAATTCAGAGCCATAATGGCTAGGTGGGGCAGACGCTTCCTTTTGCAGAAGCTGAATTTCCGTTTCTTGGGTAGCTTCTTGCAGCCTTATTAATTCTTCACTGCTTACATCATCTTCAAAATTAATTTGATAGGTGGCGTCGTAGAGGTTTTTGATGGCCTCTTGGATTTTCTTATCGTAACCCCTCGCTTTTAATAAGTAGGAGACTGCCGTTTTAAACGTAAATTTGATCGCATGATTTTGGACTATTTCATAGTCACAATTATTGAGCGCTCCTTTTAAAACTGGATGTTTATCCGCCATTAGTGACAAAATATTTTTGAGTTCCTCTTCTAAGGGCTTTCTATAAGTTCCCTCAGCGTAAACTACCGTGATGATTGAATCATCTAAGGCTAATCGTTCCCTTATAAACTGATTTAGGGCTTCAATTCCTCTTAGTTCAATATATTTATCCGAGCTGATTTTCATCTCCAGAGTTCTCGTGCTTTTAGTTAAGACCACCGCTTGTACCATAGCAGTATTGAGGTTATCCTCTGCTTCATAATCACTAAAAATTTCACTTATTCGTTTCATGTATTTCGTCAGTCTTTCCTAAAAATTTTTTAGTTTAGACGAAGACACTGTCTTCGCACGTGTTAGCATGCTTGAAAGTACATACATTAAAGCTATACTTTCCGATTAGTCAACTGCCAACTACCCTAAAGGGATAGTGGCTTGTGACTAACCAGTAGTGCGAACGATTGATTAAATCTCCTACCTTTTAGCACCTTTTCAGGCGTGTTGTCACATTACAGGATGGCTGACAGCATCCTAGCTAG
>JARLHV010000157.1 GCA_031292055.1 Desulfosporosinus sp. | reverse complement strand
GGTGTGGTGATCCCTGTAATATCCGCCTCTTGAAAAGAGTCGGTTCCCAGCAAACTTGTAACCACCTGCCCCGTCAAAACGACTAAGGGAATGGAGTCCATATAAGCATTGGCAATCCCAGTCACCAGATTCGTGGCGCCCGGGCCCGATGTTGCTAAACAGACCCCCACGTTACCCGTGACACGAGCGTAACCATCGGCAGCGTGCACCACCCCTTGTTCATGCCGTGCCAGGATATGGCGGATGGGACTGTCCAACAGCGCATCATATAATGGAAGCAATACCCCACCTGGATAACCAAAGATAAGGTCAACGCCTTCCTTTTCCAATGCCTCCAATAAGACGTCTGCCCCGTTTAACCTCTTTTTTCCTGCGTTCATACTCATCTCCCTCTCCTAACTGATCTAGCCGCTGCAGTCTGCATTCTGAAACTTCCTCATGTTTCAGAGCGCAGAATAGCAATTTTTCCGGTTCGAACCAACTCTAATAACCCGTAGGGACGAATGGCTTTAATAAATCCATCAATCTTGCCAACGTCTCCCGTTAACTCCACGGTAAGATTGGTTCTTCCCATATCCACAACCCGCCCCCGAAAAATATCGACCGTTTGGAGAACCTCTGATCGTGTTTCCGAGCTGACTTGGATACGTATTAAGGCCAGCTCTCGATCAACAACACTCTCGGCTGTCAAATCCGTAACTGAGTGGACAATCACCAGTTTATTGAGCTGATTTCTCACTTGTTCAATAACCTGATCATCTCCATGTACGACAATCGTCATTCGGGAAAGTTCTGGATCGTCCGTCTGACAAACAGAGAGGCTATCAATATTATACGCCCTTCGCGCAAATAATCCAGCCACTCGGGTCAAAACACCAGGATGGTTCTCCACAAGAGCCGCAAGTGTATGCAACATGTTTTTTTACCTCCCTAGCATTTCTGTAATAGGTTTACCTGGTGGAACGATCGGTAATACGTCCTCGTCCGGCGAGATTGTAAAATCTAACAGCACAGCTCCGGGATGTTTAATGGCCTCCGAGATGGCACTGTGAACCTGCTCTAAGGAATCAATCCGCATACCACGAATCCCGTAGGCCTCCGCTACTTTGACAAAATCCGGATTGGCATGGAGATCTATACCACTAAACCGTTGATCATAAAACATTTTCTGCCATTGGCGAACCATTCCCAGGACACCATTGTTCATGAGCACAATTTTTATAGGCAGGTTATTCTGAGCAATTGTCGCTAATTCCTGAATGCACATCTGCAAGGAACCATCTCCTGTGAATAAAACAACCAAATTGTCGGGACGAGCTATTTGGGCTCCCACTGCGGCCGGTAGACCAAAACCCATCGTTCCCAGTCCACCACTTGTCGCAAAATTACGGGACTTCATGATCGGATAAAATTGCGCGGCCCACATTTGATGCTGTCCGACATCCGTCACAATGATCGCATCTTCCCCAGCGAGTTCTCCGACAGATTCGATAATCATCTGGGGTGTCAGTCTGTCTTTGTCATACTTCATAGGATAATTGTTTTGCCAAGCATGCAAGCTTTCCCACCAGTCTGTCACTTGAGGAACCTCAAACCCCGCCAGAGCATCTAACACTTCCTCCATAACCAAGCGAGCATCCCCCAGGATCGGGATTTGTGCTCTTATCACCTTCCCAATTTCTGCAGGATCAATGTCAATATGAATAATTTTTGCTTTAGTTGCGAACTTATGGCCCAAACCACTGGTCACACGATCATCAAAGCGTACCCCCACCGCCAGCAGCAAATCACAATCATCCACGGCATAGTTCGCCGTCACAGTTCCGTGCATTCCTACCATACCTAAGAGATTAGGGTGTCCGGAGGGCAGACACCCAATCCCCATCAACGTCGTGACTACCGGCAAGGAGGCTTTTTCTGCCAACTGCCTTAACACGCCTCCTGCTCCGGCTGTAATCACACCCCCCCCGGCATAAATTACAGGTTTGTGGCATTCTGAAAGCGCCTTCGCCACTTCAGCAATCTTAGCACTGTCTCCCTTGCCTGGTACTTGATAGCCTCTTAAGTACATGTCGGCCGGAAACGGTTCAATTTCCATAGCTAAAATATCCTTGGGAAGATCGATGAGTACGGGACCCGGCCGACCTGTTCCCGCCAGATAAAAGGCCTCTTTGACAATCCGCGGAATCTCCCGAGCATCCTTCACCAGATAACTGTGCTTGGTGATCGGTATGGTGATCCCTGTAATATCCGCCTCTTGAAAAGAGTCGGTTCCCAGCAAGCTTGTAACCACCTGCCCCGTCAAAACGACTAAAGGGATGGAGTCCATATAAGCATTGGCAATCCCAGTTACCAAATTCGTGGCACCCGGTCCCGACGTTGCTAAACAGACCCCCACTTTACCCGTGACACGGGCATAACCATCGGCAGCGTGCACCACCCCTTGTTCATGACGTGCTAGGATATGGCGGATGGGACTGTCCAGCAGCGCATCATACAAGGGCAGCAATACCCCACCTGGATAACCAAAGATAAGGTCAACGCCTTCCTTTTCCAGTGCCTCTAATAAGATGGTTGCCCCTTTTAAGCCCTTTTTTCCTGCGTTCATACTCATCTTCTCCCTCTCCTAACTCATCTAGCCGTTGCACCCTGCACAATGTTAATTTCCGGTCCATTGACACGAGTAAAAGCCCTAAAGGCAACGAGAAGCTTCTTATATATTTCCCCTGGAGTCCCCGCTCCAATTTCCCGGCCATCTATGTTGATCACCGGAATCAATTCAGCGGCTGTACCCGTGAGAAAACACTCATCAGCAGTATACAGATCATGCCGGGTAAATAACTCTTCCACAGCCTCAATTCCCAGTTCACTGGCGAGACGTAACACTGAGTCGCGGGTAATGCCTTCGAGTATTCCTGCCGAAAGAGGAGGAGTTCTCAATACTCCATCTCGATAGATAAAGATGTTATCGGACGTACCTTCTGCCACATAGCCATCTTGATTAAGCATGATTCCTTCGACAACACCCGCCTGATTAGCCTCGATCTTGGCAAGAATATTATTTAAATAATTAAGTGATTTAATCCTGGGACTCAATGAATCGGGATTATTGCGGCGGATGGCCACGGTTTTCACTTCTAGGCCATGCTCATACATGCTTTGCTCAAAGATTTTTATTTGCGCCGCTATGCAAAATATTGCTGCTCGAGAACATTTGAGAGGGTCAAGCCCCAGATCCCCTTTGCCACGTGAAACAACCAAGCGAATGTAAGCATCCTTCAAACCATTCCGACGGAGAGTTTCCAAAACAAGCTCCTGCATCTCAGCTTTAGAAATTCCAATGTTCAATTGAATTGACTTAGCCGACTCATATAGTCGTTTTAAATGCTCTTCTAAGCGAAACACCCGACCATGATACGCGCGAATCCCTTCAAAAATACCGTCTCCATATAGAAAACCATGGTCGAAAACCGATACTCGCGCTTCTTCCTCTAGCACAAATGCGCCATTGCAGTAAATAACCAATCCCATTCCAACTACCTCTTTTCTTGTATAATCCAGACAAATAAAAAACAAAAACCCCAAGCGCAGTCCCCTAGTATCGTGGAACTTTCCGCTTGAGTTTTTTCTACCCACGGTGTAAATCCATTCTGGATTCTGTACCGCTTGGACCAGACAGGTTGCCCTCGGAACCCTAGGTACACTTCCTTTTCTGTTGTATTACATTCAAATTGTTTGCTCTGTGTATATGATACAGAATACATTCTTAAGTGTCAACCCTTTTTAGAAGGAATGTTGATGATTTCCTAAATATCCTCTTGTCAAAGACCGATCTTACGAGGTATAATGTCCACTATGTAGATACATTTGTTTTTATAGAGAGGAGTTGTCTTGTCTTGACGATTCAAATTGGGATATTGGGCTTAGGTACTGTGGGTACTGGAGTAGTACGTATATTACAACAAAATGCCGAGGATATTCAAACTCGAATTCATTGTGAAATTAAAATCAAAGCAATTCTTGACCGGGATCTTCACCGAGAACGCGAAGTTAGCGGAGACTTTCTCCTCACCGATCAACCAGAAGAAATTCTGCAAGACCCTGAAATTGATATTATCGTCGAAGTTATGGGTGGAATCGAACCAGCTCGCACTTTTATTTTAGAAGCTTTACGACAGGGAAAACATGTTGTCACCGCTAATAAGGATCTAATTGCCCTGCATGGTCATGAACTTCTCGACGCCGCCGATCAGGCTGGGAAGGATCTCTACTTTGAAGCTAGTGTTGGCGGTGGCATCCCGATCATTGCAGCTCTGAAGGAATCGCTAGCCGCCAATCGCATTACTGAGGTAATTGGGATTATTAATGGCACGACCAACTACATTCTTACCGCCATGGCGGAGCAAGGTCGGGAGTATGCGGAAGTCCTTGCTGAAGCACAACAATTAGGTTATGCCGAAGCCGACCCTTCTGCCGATGTTGACGGCTTAGATGCGGCGCGAAAACTTGCCATCCTCGCCTCACTGGCCTTTAACTCACGAGTAGCCCTCAAAGATGTGTTTGTAGAAGGTATTTCAAAAATTACACGCGAAGATCTGGCCTATGCAACCGAGCTTGGCTGTACCATCAAGCTATTAGCCATTACTAAACATCAAGCTGAAGGAATTGAAGTTCGGGTACATCCCGCTATATTGCCCAGAACTCATCCACTCGCCTCCGTAAATGGTGTTTTTAATGCTATTTATGTGGTGGGGGATGCCGTTGGGGAAACCATGTTTTATGGTCGAGGTGCAGGGTCTCTCCCCACAGGAAGTGCCATCATATCCGATGTTATGCGGATCGTCCGCAACATCCAGTCGAACTCAAAATCCTCCATTAATTGCTCCTGTTACCTTGACCTCCCGCTTAAAGCCACCTCAGATTTCTATACCGCATTTTATGTTCGTCTCCTTGTCAAAGACGAACCGCGTGTCCTTGCTACCTTAGCTTTACTTTTTGCCGAAGCAAATATTAGCTTCGCCTCAATCATTCAAAAACCCCGCGGCGGGCACCAGGCAGAGATTGTCCTTGTGACACATCCCTGTCGTGAAGGAGCGCTTCAAGAAGCCTTAGATTCTGTCAGAGCATATAGCAAGGTCCTTAATATTCACAATGTAATTCGCTTTGAAAAGGAACAGGATAAAAAAGATGATTAGCGTTAAGATACCGGCCACCTCTGCCAATCTAGGACCCGGTTTTGACTGTCTGGGACTGGCACTTCAACTGCACAACACTATCACAGTTGAGACTAACCGACCGTTTAAAATCTCTCTGGCTGGCTCTTACTGCAATGGGATTCCAGCCGATGAGAGCAACCTTGTCTGGCAAACAATGTGCCATTTTTGGGACCTTGTCCACTATCCAACTCCCTCTGTCGCCTTAACATTTGAAAATCACATTCCTCCTGCTCGAGGCTTAGGCAGTAGTTCTGCGGCCATCGTCGGCGGTCTTGTGGCAGCCAACACGATAGCAGGCTCACCCTATACAAAATACGAATTGCTCCAAGTTGCCAACGCCTTAGAAGGCCATCCCGACAATGTTACACCCGCTTTGTATGGAGGAGTTACTCTGTCCATCCCTACAGAAGATGGCATTCTTCCCCGTGTCCTAGCTCAATCGCCAAAGTTACGAGCGGTCGTTGTTATTCCCGACCTTCTCCTGAAAACAGAAAAGGCCCGGGGAATTTTGCCTGCCGACGTTTCCCGCAACGATGCAGTGTTTAACATTTCCCATGCTGGATTGCTGATCGAAGCCTTTATTCGCGAAGAGTATTCCTTATTAAAAGAAGGAATGCGCGACGTCCTTCACCAAAATCAACGATCCGTGCTCATTCCTGGTCTGCTCGAAACGTTAGCCGCCGCCCTTCAAGCGGGAGCCTATGGAGCTGCTCTCAGTGGTTCGGGGCCAACACTAATAGCCCTTATTCCCGATCACTTACAGCTAGATGTCTCCCAAAACATGTTAAACACCATGAATCAAGCAGGTATAACTGCTCAATCCCTAGTTCTCGATATTGATTCCGGTGGAGCTACTGCTTCCTCCATTTAGCAACATCCAATATAGAGTTCCATTTTATGCATTTTATAATTCTTCTATCCATAGCCGCTTGTCACATTATGAGACTTGCACCCATATGTTATATTAGTAATCGTCCTAATTGCTAAATCCCCGGATCTTCTTATCTTATTGCCACACAGTGGCTAATAAACAGAAAAGGGGATCACCCATATGCTTTTTGGCACACCGTTTTCATCTTTAGGAGTACCTTGTAGATTTCCTTCAAGAGTCGCTTTGTTTGACTCTTATCCGATTGGAACAAGCTTAGTAATTGGAATGGACTCTAGCTTCTGGGTTGGAAGCTTTGGCGGATTACAAGATAGTGTGGCTTTATTAACTAACGCCCGATTATTTTCAAATAATGGTAACCCGATCGACGGAATACGCGCAGTAGTCCGTATCCCCATTATAAATATTACCTTTGTATCGCAATAAGCTATGGTGAGGGTAGGAGGAATCCTACCCTTCAAATTTCCTCGATGTTTCCTCTTCTCATTTTAGTATAAGTAGCCTTATTACGAATTATAAGTTGAAACGGGTAGGATCTTCTCCTACCCGTCTTGGAAATTATAAACTAACAAACGTGAGTTCTCTGATTGGAATTCGGACGGTTGGGATAGGGATCGGGAAGCCGATGACGATATTGGGAGGAATGGCGCTAATATGAAAGTGAGCAGCCGTTAACAATGCAACACCATCTTGGATACCGCCAAATGCTCCATGCCACCAACCGCCACCTTCAATACCGAGCCGCAGTCTTGTGCCAATAGGATACGTGTCAAATAGTCCTACAAGTGCAGGAACCGCCGAAAATGGAACTCCAAAACCCATAAGTTAATCCCCTCTACTATTTGTTTGGCCACCGTAGTTGGCCAGCATAAGATTAGAACTGAGGATTCACTTGTAGAAGCCGAATCTTGTTTGCTAGTCTTTCTAATTTAGTATATTAAACTCGTCCTGAAATGTTACTTAATTCATCCGTCCCTAGTTGGGAAATTTGCTCATTTTAAGTTATCTAAATATTTTACGGCATGCAAGGCAGCCGTTCCACCTTCCCCCGCAGCTTTAATTAATTGAAAGGGTTGACCCGTGCAGTCTCCCGCAGCGAATAAACCGGGCATACTTGTCTCGAGTTTATGATTGACCTTGATTGCAGCATCATCCATTTCCAAACCAGCTAAAAGCTGCTCAACAGGTAGATTTTCTCTCATGATAAATACACCGTCCACCGCCAATTGTTCCTCTCCAAGATCAAGTTGTTCAACGGCACGATCTCCCACAATTTTCTTAACCTTTCCCTGTTTAACCTCAACTCGTGGATCAAGCTTCACGATGTCTCGGTAATAGGGAATATAATAAACTTTGGCACAGATGTCAGCCATAAAATTGGCTTCATCTTCCCCTTCCCGATTATAGGAAATGATCGCAACACTCTTGTTTTTATACAAGGGCCCGTCACACGTTGCGCAATATCCAACCCCACGCCCCAGTAATTCGGCTTCGCCAGGAAATAATTTGCTCACTGATACCCCTGTCGCTAGAATTATGGCATCTGCTTCAAAGGATTTATCCTTGCCCACAAGCGTGTAAGGCGGTCCCGGATAAATACTTGTTACTTTAAAATTAACAATTGCTATTTCACTTTCCTTAACATGGTTTAAAAATCGTTGCCGCAATTCTTCTCCGCCTATTTCCGGAAATCCAAGCCAATTATCAATTTGTGGCGCTTTCGACAGTTTCGGACTACAAACCTCTGCACCTAATAAAATAAAATCGCGTTTTCGGATTTTAGCATTTAAGGCTGCAGCCAAACCTGCTGGGCCACAACCAATGATCGCTAGTTCGTAGCGATTTTTTATCGTTTGAAAATCCTCTGGCATCTTCAGCAATCCTCCTCTATCTAAGTTGATATTATAGAGTGTTCCCCAATCAACACTCAAACATCACAACTCTATCCAGCTTAAAGTTTAACATTGCAGCACATATCTAACAATAAGGAACATGGAACACCCACTTAACGATTAAAGTGGGTGTTTCTGAATTAGATAAACAAATTTACATTAGATTCTTCAGTTTCACCCAAGTAATAACCAACTCCACCAATCTTAATTCCGTCTATGAGTTCTTCCTGTCTTAGCCCCATAAGATCCATGGTCATTGAACAGGCAACTACTTCCACGCCACTATCCATCGCTAATCTAATTAAGTCTTCTAGTGAGGTAATATTTTTATTTTTCATGACTTTTCTGATCATTTTACCGCCCATGCCCATCATGTTCATTTGGGACAGCTTAAGCTTTTTACTTCCCCTTGGCATCATAAAGCCAAACATTGATTCTATTAAGGTTTTCTTAACTGAAACTTTTTCAGGTTTTCTTAAAATATTAAGCCCCCAAAAAGTGAAGAACATAGTAACTTTTTTACCCATAGCTATTGCCCCATTCGCAATAATAAAAGAAGCCAGCGCTTTATCCAAGTCTCCACTAAATACCACCATTGTTTTTTTATCTTTCGCTGGTATATCCACTGGCAATGACTTATTGAGCACCTGAGATTGGTTGCCTTTTTTAATAAAAGCATGAATTATCCCTTTATTTCTTGTAATATCAATAAGTTCATTATTTGTTTTAGCAGACCAGGCCTTAATATCCTCATAAAAACCGGGATCAGAAGCGGTAACTTTAAGAATCTGGCCATCATTTAGTTGGTCTATTGACGCTTTAACTTGAATCAGCGGTCCTGGACAACATAAACCACAGGCATCAAGGGTTTTATCATAATCATTATCTCCTTTTGCCACTTCGCCCTTAACAACTTGGGTATCGGAATCGATCAGCGACCTTTTTGTTCTCTCAGGATCATCTACTTTAGTTGGCTTAAAGTTGACCATTGAAGCACATTTATAACCCCCATCAATATTTTTAACCTTAAAACCATTTTGAGTTAAAATTCTAGCCGCCACATACCCTCTAAGCCCAATTTGGCAATATCCAAAAATCTCTTTACTCTTATCTAATTCTCCCATTCTTTCTCTCAAGCTGTCTACGGGTATATTTACAGCTCCTTCAAGATGACCATTATTGAATTCATCATCAGTGCGCACATCTAATAATAATGCGTTTGCTTTATCATAAGCCGAGACTTCCTCTGCTGTAATAACCTCCACTCTTCCAGCTAAAACATTTTCCGCAACATAACCTGCCATATTGACTGGATCCTTTGCTGAAGAAAAAGGTGGCGCATAGCAAAGCTCCAATTCCGTTAAATCCGTGACCGTTCCACCCAAGCGAATGACTGTCGCTATAACGTCAATTCTCTTATCCACGCCAGCATAACCAAAGCCCTGAGCACCTAATATTTTACCTTCCTCATTAAAGATAAGCTTTAAGGTCATTGGAAAAGAGCCTGGGTAATAAGAGGCATGGGAAGCCGGATGAATGGTAACCACTTTATGGGGTATAGTTAAACGTTTTAACGTTCTCTCATTATTGCCTGTACTTGCTGCCGTTAGGCCAAAAACCTTAATAATTGAAGTTCCCTGAGTACCCTTATACGTCGTATTTAAACCTGCTATATTATCCGCCGCAATTCTACCTTGTTTATTGGCAGGTCCTGCTAAGGGAACAGCAGTATTTTGCTTATTTACAAAATCGACGACTTCAATCGCATCTCCTACGGCCAAGATATTAGCAGCATTTGTCTCCATTTTTTCATTAACTAAAATATGCCCTTTGGCTCCCAACTTAATTCCACTATCTTTTAAAAATCCGGTATCTGGAAACACTCCGATAGCTAAAATCACGAGATCCGCATTCAATTTCGCGCCGCTATTTAAAGTTATTTCAACGCTATTTTCATTATCCTTAAAAGCTTTGACACCATCATTTAGGATTAATCCAACGCCATTGTCGGACAGTTCCTTCTCAACTGATACCACCATATCAGTATCAAAGGGAGCCATTATATGAGGGGCTGCTTCTACTATAGTAACTTCAAGATCTCTATCTTTTAAATTTTCAGCCATTTCTACGCCAACAAAACCCCCACCAATAACGACAGCACTCTTAATTCCTTTTTTATCCACATAGGCTTTAATCTGATCAGTGTCCGGTATATTTCTTAAAGTAAATATTCGCTTACTGTTTATGCCCTCGATCGGTGGTTTAATGGCTTTTGCTCCAGGGGATAAAACCATATAATCATAGGTTTCTTCATACACACCCTTGGCTTTGTTTCTTATCGTAGCTACTTTTTTATTGGTATCGACACCAATAACTTCACTATTAATTCTTACATCGATATTAAAGCGACTTTTCATGCTTTCAGGCGTTTGGACTAATAGTTTTTCCCTTTCCTTAATTGTTTCTCCAATATAATAAGGCAAACCACAATTTGCGAAAGAGATGTACTCATCCCTCTCAAACATAATTATCTCTGCGGTTTCATCAAGTCTTCTTAGTCTTGCTGCTGCAGAAGCTCCACCTGCTACACCGCCGACAATTAACACCTTTTTACTCATAACTTAGTCCTCCTCATCTATTCAAATTACTTCTCCTTGAGTGCACTACTCACTGTCAATAATTCTTTTCCTTAGCTTGACTTTTCCTGATCCGAATAAGACTTCAGAGCTCACGTGGGATCGATTAAGCGCTGTAAGCGGTCTTGTTCCTCTTCCAAGTCCTCCAGTTCAGCTACCATCTTAGGTTGCACAGAATGAAACGGCCAACGCGATTTTAACTCTGCCAACTTTTTTTCAACAACGTTTAGCTGAAACTCAACGTCAGCTTGTTGATCCTTTTCCATTGACTTTATCCTCCTCTGCTGCAATAAAAGTAATGGCACCATGCATACATTTTTCCATACATGCCTCACATTCTATACAGATAGTCGGGTCTACGACCGGAAGATGTGCCGTCGTATCAATTGCTTGGACTGGACAAGCTTTTACACAGTGTTTGCACCCCAAACACAATTTTTCCAGGATGAATGCTGGCATTTTCCACTCCTCCTCCTTGAGAGAAACACACAGTTGCTGCCACCCTACCCTTCCTTGACTCCGTCTTCCTCAAATACTAATACGTGGTCACCGCTTGGTTGCAGGCGGAAATATTCTTAGCGTTTTTAATATCCCATATACCCCGGATGGGTACATCTCTACTTCAATATATTCGACTCTCTTTCATTTGTCAACCATTTTATTAATAACTTTTCTAATTTCAGACTATTTAATACCTAACTTATTGCCCGAAGCCAAGACATTAGCCCAGTCGTCAAGTCCCTTTAAGGTGACCGCTTGGGTTTGTTTACAGATGAATTTTTAGCGGCTTGAATCATCTACCGAAATCTGGGACCTAAGAAAGCGGCGTGAGTAGTACACCTACTCACGCCGCTTTCTGTCATATACTTCTTTTTTACTTCTCTTTCTTGCCCCCACGATGTTTTCTTTGGCCCTTATGGAGTAAATTATCCGCACCCCTCCAGAAGCGGGCTTTTTCCTTTTCTTGTATACCCTCGCTCGGTGCCTCTTTAGTCTGCGCACCCGTGTAGGCCACTTCTTTGCTTCGTAAGCCTTTATACGGCGTTTTTGCGCTCCGTATAACCTTAGACTCTTCTACTTTGCTTGGCGCACCCTTATAAGGCGCTTTTTCTACGCTCCGCGTATCTTTAATACGTTCTTCTTTACTTGGCGCACCTTTGCGCGGCACCTTTACCTTTTCTATTGTTCGCGCATCTCTGTAGCCTCCCGCTTTGCCTGGGGCGCCTTTGTAGGGCGTTTTTTCTACACTCCGCGCATCCTTAGAGCGTACTGGTTTGCCCGGTTCACCTTTATGTGATGCGGAAGAATCTTCTCTCCGAGCTTCCTTGTAACGCGACTCTTTGGGTTGAGAAATTTTGTTCGGTGCTGCCTTCCCTGACGCATCTTTAGACTGTGCCTCTTTGCCAGCTACACCCTTGCTCTTCATGCCCGATCGTCTAACTCGTCCTTTACTTGGCTTACTATCTTTATCTAACGGATCTGCTCGTAAAAATTTCCTTGGTCGAATTAGACATTTTGGCCCATACCCAATTAAATCTTCGCGATGAGCTAAACGTAAGGCTTCTTCCACTAATTCATGATTTCTAGGACTCCGATACTGAATCAAAGCCCTTTGCATCGCCTTCTCATGCATGCTACGGGGAATATAAACTGGCCGCATAGTCTGGGGATCTAAACCTGTGTAATACATACAGGTGGAGAGTGTTCCCGGCGTGGGAATAAAATCCTGAACTTGTTCGGGATTGACCCCCATATCCCTGACATATTCAGCCAATTCTATGGCTTCTTTCAAGGTACTTCCCGGGTGAGAAGACATCAAATAAGGGACGAGATATTGTTCTTTACCTAATTCTGCATTGACCGCACGGAACTGCTGTGCAAATTCTTCGTACACGGCTTTTCCGGGTTTGCCCATGAGACGAAGAACTTCCTCACTGACATGTTCCGGAGCAACTTTCAATTGACCGCTAACATGATGCTCACAAAGCTCACGAATAAACCCGGAGTTTCGATCCGCTAAGACTGCATCATAGCGGATACCAGAACGGACAAACACCTTCTTTATCTTGGGCAAACTACGCAAGCGGCGTAAGAGATCCAGGTATTCCTCATGATCAATTTCAAGTTTATCACACGGCTCAGGAAAGAGGCATTGTTTATGGGAACAAGCTCCTCTCGTTAATTGCTCCTTGCATGCCGGGCGGCGGAAGTTGGCTGTCGGGCCCCCCACATCGTGGATATAGCCTTTAAAGTGATCATTCCAAGTCATCAATTCAGCCTCTCGAATAATGGATTCGGCACTTCGGCTTTGGACTATTCTCCCCTGATGAAACGTTAACGCGCAAAAAGAACAGGCTCCATAACAACCTCTAACACTCGTCAGACTAAATTCCACTTCTTCAATCGCCGGAACGCCGCCTTGGTCTTCATAAGACGGATGGTATGTTCCCATAAAAGGCAGGGCATAGACTGCATCCATTTCGGCTTGGGTCAAAGGAAGTGAGGGCAGGTTTTGCAGCACACTTTTGCGCCCATGGGGTTGAACCATGGCTTTCCCTCGAAAAGGATCCTGCTGGTTATATTGCACGCCAAAAGCCTCAGCATACTTATTCTTATCCGCTACAACGTCATCAAAACTTGGTAAAACCAAAGTATCCGGAGGCACAACATCTCCGGTCAAAGGAACCATCGTCCCCCGGACATCCGTAATTTGATCAATCGGCACCCCATTATGCAGGCGTTGGGCAACCTCCACAATCGCCGTCTCCCCCATCCCAAAGACAAGCAAGTCCGCTTGGCTATCAAGTAAAATAGAGCGTCGAACATCATTACTCCAATAGTCATAATGGGCAAAACGCCTTAATGAAGCCTCAATTCCCCCAATAATTACGGGAACACCCGGAAGCGCTTCCCGCACGCGATTTGAATAAGCAATGGTTGCTCGGTCTGGACGAAGCCCTGTCTTTCCTCCCGGAGAATAGGCATCCTTATGCCGTTTCTTTTTGGCCGCCGTATAGTGATTAACCATGGAATCAAGATTCCCACCAGTAATCAAGCAGGCCAAACGAGGTTTCCCCATCGTTTTAAAATCTCGGAGATCCTTCCAATCAGGCTGAGCTAAAATTCCCACCCGGAAATCATATTTTTCCAAACTACGAGCAATGATAGCAATTCCAAAGCTGGGATGATCTACATAAGCATCGCCGGTAATTAAGAGAAAATCCAGTTCATCCCATCCCCGCGCCTCCATCTCTGACCGATTCATGGGTAAAAAATTCCGTATCCGCATATTCTCACCTTTCTGTTTAAACACAACCCCAATAATATCTGCTTACAAAAGAGAAAAGAGGGGCAACCCCTCTTTATCGATAGTTAATAAACTGTAGTTCGATGCCGAAGTCTTCCTTACGTAGTAAGGTAATGACCGCTTGGAGGTCATCTTTGTTTTTACCAGTCACTCTAATCTCGTCGCCTTGAATGGAACTAACCACTTTAATTTTATTATCTTTAAGAACCTTGTTAATCAGCTTAGCTTTCTCTTGAGCGATCCCTTGAACCAACTTAACTTCCTGCTTAACTGTGTCCCCTGCAGCTGGTTTAGACTTCCCATACTCCAGTGCTCGCAAAGAAACCCCGCGCTTAACAAGTTTGCTCTCCAGAATGTCGATAACGTTGGTCAATTTAAAGTCGTCATCGGAAACCAAAACAATCATATCGGTCTCAAGCTTAATAGATGATTTACTGTTCTTAAAATCGAACCGATTGGCAAGTTCTTTCTGGGCCTGCTGAACTGCATTTTCTACCTCGGGCATATCCAGCTTGGAAACAATATCAAATGAAGAATCTTTAGCCAAAATAAACGCTCCTTTTGTTACTCAGTTATAGTGCTTTTAGAGTATCTTGAGTCAGAATGACATTATTAACCACTTTACCCCCGTTCTCAAAACTTGGCAGTGCCTTGCCGTTTAAAGCAACGGAAAGACCTGCTGCGTTTCCGATTTTAACTAGCTCTATTTTGTTTGTACCTTTAAGTTCTTTGGTTGTACCAGCGTAAAATAATCCCTGAAAAGGAGATTGGTCGTCAATTTTGACCTCAATCCAACAATCCTGTGTGAAAACCAACTGTGCGGTTAAGCCGTCCTGTGTAGGGGCTACAACCGTTGCTGGATTAGTAACTGGAGGGGTAGTAACTACTGGGGGAGTCGCAGCTGGCGTAACCGTCTCTGTTTTCGGTGCAATTGGCAAGGCTGACGGAGAGTATGAAGAGCCCGCGACTTTTTTTCCTGTCTGATACAAACTAGCAATCGCAATCACCAACACAAGAGCCAAAACTGCCATGCTCCCTATGATCACTGGTCGAATCCACAAAGGACGAGCCTTTACTTCTATAGGCAGTGATTCAAGAACGGGTGCAGGCTCCGGCAGAACAGACTCATTATAAAGTGCAATAATTTCATCCGGATTCAAACCCAGTTGTTTGGCGTAAGTTCGCAAATACCCCTTGGCATAAGTTGTTCCGGGGAGTATCCCATAATCTTCTTCTTCAAGTGCCTGTATATAGCGAACGCGAATTTTCGTCGTTTCTTCAGTGTTCATGAGACTCCATTTTTTTTCTTCCCGAGCGGCCCGGAGTATTTGCCCTTCTCCTGCCATTGATAAAACCTCCTTGTTCTCATCAACTCAAATCAAATACCACGAAACTCAAAGCAATATCCTCTATACAAATCACACATCCTCTATACAAATCACATTCCCTGCGCGCTGGCACCTACTTGAGCTATCCTTTCATCAAGATAGCTTTCCAATACCCTTAATGCCGCCGCAGGCTCTTCATAGTTCAAATAAAACTCATACTTCGAGCTTGGTTCACTTGGATAGCCATAAAGCTTGTCATAGTACTCGACGAGCAGTCGCTCTGTAAATACATCCAGACAACCTCCGTCTAGCAGGGTACGTAATTCCTGAACTTTGACACGACCTAAAGTTCTAATCAACCTCTCCAGCGCCGTTCCAATTTCCTGAAGCGCATTTGGGACCGCTGTGTACTCTTTCAACAGACGCTGAACTCGATTTTTCAAGGCGTCATAATGGAGGATTTGAATTCCCTCTTGCATTGCTGTAAAGAAATTGGGCGGCAGAGTTACCCTTCCAATTCGTTTACTCTCACATTCTACAATAATATAAGGAAATTTACTTAACAATTTCAGTTCCTCATACAATAATCCCTCAAACTTTTTTTGGGACGGTGAACTACCGAGACCCACGCCACCAAAAACTGACCCTCGATTATTAGCGAGTTTCTCAAGATCGATTGCAGGATAACCTTCCGCGCGTAACGTTCCCAAAAGTTCAGTTTTCCCAACCCCTGTATTGCCTCGCAAAACTACAACCTGAAAAGGAAGTTTATTTTCATGATATTCTAAGACTAAACTGCGATATGATTTATACCCGCCTAATAAACGATAAACTGGAATACCCATCAAATCTAATACTGCTGCCAGAGACTTGCTCCGCATTCCGCCTCTCCAACAAAAAAGAACCAGCGGACCTTGTTTCGAAAGTTCCTCTACTTTTTTTACTATCTGCGGAAGTTTTGGACTAACTATACTTAGACCCAGTTCACGTGCTAAGCTCGGTGTAGTCTGTGTGTAGGTAGTGCCAACTTCAACACGTTCGGCATTATTAAAAAGAGGTATATTGACCGATCCTGGGATCGTTGCTTCCGCAAATTCCCCCTCAGAGCGTACATCAACAAAAATCGGATGTTCTAGGGCTCTAAGCTCTTGTATAGTTATCTCCGTAATCATAACTAATTCCTTCCAACTGGGATCTATTCTACATATCTTATCATAAATCCTGCCGAAGGATAATGCAACTAATGCGCAATTTCATCGTTACACTGACTAAATTTCATTTCCAGCTGTCCTCTCGTCATTAAAACTTCACGTGGCTTAGAACCTTCGTACCCTCCCACAACTCCTTTTTCCTCGAGGAGATCCATCAAGCGGGCAGCTCGTGTATACCCAATACGCAAACGACGCTGTAAAAGAGAAACAGAAGCCGTTCCACTGTCTATGAAAAGCTTGGCCGCCTCATAAAAGTGCTCATCTTCTGGTGCACTTTTTTCCATCGTTCCCAAATCCATATTCGGAATTTCCTGGTACTCGGGCTTGGCCTGATTTTGTAGGAAATTCACAACATTTTCTACTTCTTTATCGCCTAAATAACAGCCCTGTACCCGCATTGGTTTACTCGCTCCCATGGGATAATAAAGCATATCTCCACGACCTAAAAGTTTCTCTGCCCCATTCATATCCAAAATAGTCCTTGAGTCGGTTTGAGACGAAACAGCGAAAGCAATTCTGGAAGGAATGTTTGCTTTGATCAAACCAGTAATCACATCAACCGATGGGCGTTGAGTTGCTACAATCAAGTGAATTCCGGCAGCACGGGCCATTTGAGCCAAGCGGCAAATTGCGTCCTCGACATCACCCGGTGCAACCATCATCAAATCCGCCAACTCATCAATAATCACCACGACATAAGGTAAGGGAGGATGCTCACCATTTTTTTCCTGAGTACGCAAAAAATTGTAACGGACGATGTCTCTAACTCCTGCCCCCGCAAACAGTTCATAGCGGGTCTCCATTTCTGTCACAATCCATTTTAAAGCGCCTGCTGCTTTCCTAGGATCTGTGACTACCGGTGCAATCAGATGTGGAATTCCGTTATAGTTTGCCAATTCTACCATTTTAGGATCAACCAACAAAAACTTTACTTCATCCGGGCGCGCTTTAAACAGTATGCTGTGAATCAAGGTGTTAATACAAACAGATTTTCCTGAACCCGTGGCTCCCGCAATTAAAAGATGGGGCATTTTTGTTAAATCTGCGATCACTGGAGTCCCTGTAATATCTTTACCCAAACACAGCGCTAACTTACTAGCAACTCCTTGAAATTCAGCTGTTTCTAAAACTTCTCGAAAATGAACCATAGCAACTTCCTTATTCGGCACCTCGATACCGACTACCGATTTCCCTGGAATAGGTGCCTCGATACGTACACTAGCAGAAGCCAAACTTAAAGCGATATCATCCGCTAAATTTGTTATTTTGCTCACTTTTACACCTGGAGCAGGTTGCGCCTCATATCGTGTAATGGCAGGGCCTTGAGTGACCTGAGTCACTTTTACCTTTACCCCAAAACTAGCCAGTGTTTCTTCCAGTGTTTTTACATTATCCGCCAAGTCTTTGTTGAGTCTGGGGTTTTTCATTTTAAAGGATTTATGTAACAATGTAACTTGAGGAAGTTGATAATTCCCATCTTCATGGGTCTGACGTGAAATCGGTGTACTGGTCACTTTTCCAGGAGATAGCGAAGTTTCTTGTATTCCGGCGGCCATTTTTTCAAACCCTAACTGTCCTTGGGGTAAGTGTTCAATGACAATAGCTTTGACAGGTAGTTCGTTTTGATCTTCTAAGGTTTTTATCACCAGCGGACGTTCTACCACATCAGGATCTAGAACTGGAGCGCTGCCTTTTAAAGGCTTACTCTTTTTCTTAGATATATTAGTATCTGCTTTCATATCCACTTGAGCTTCTAATCCCTTGTTACGAGGTTTCTCCCCTTCGGAATTCTTTAGAACCTCAATAAAATTGTTGATTTGGTGTTTCAGCCATTGTCCGAATTCTTTCCCGAGCTGACTAACTTCTTGTACTCCTTGAATCATCGAACGATTTATGATCAAAAGCGCTCCTATAAGAGAACCCATAATTAAAATGACGTAACTTCCAGAAATGCCAAACGTTGTTTTCAAGAAAGTTGCAATCGCTGCCCCAACAAGCCCACCACCATTACCGAGCTGTCCCTCATGAAACATGTCAGCCCCGGAAAAAGCCTCGATACCCGGTAATTGAAAGTGGAGTATCCCTAGCAAGACAAGCCAGAGCAGGACTACTCCCACAGCCTTTGATCCCAAACGGGATGTTTGCGTGTTCATAAAAACAAGGCCCCAGGCACCCAGCATAAAGGGTATCCAGACCCGTCCACCCCCAGCTAGAACTGTTAAAAAATGTTTAATTTGTTCACCAATCACACCACTCCTATCGGAGTAGAGCGCAACCATACCCAAGCAAGCCATTCCGACCACAAAAACCCCAATTACTTCGTTACGTATAGTCTCTTTTAAGGTGCTTACTTTCTTATTCACCTTTGAATTTAGCTTGCGGCGTCTTTTTGTCTTCGCCACAGAATAATCCTCCAAACATTTACTTAATCAGCTTCTTCTAGAATATTAAATTCCACAAAAGAAAGCGATTTCCTTTTCATTATAGTTAAATACACAAATAAAGCCACAATTGAAGCACTTCTTTGAATTCCTTGAAACTTTATACTTCTGCTCAAACTAAGAAAAGCGGCTTTTGCCGCTTAATAGATAAGATACATTTTCTAATTATTTTGAGAAATTAAGCTGTTTAGTTCTTTGAAAGCTTCCTTAACCCCGCCGACGGCTTGGATCAACCCAGCATCGACAGCTTCTTGTCCAATAAGGATTGTGCCGATATCCTGAGCTAACTCTCCAGTTTGAAACATAAAGTTTTCTAATTTTGCTTTACTAATTTGCGAATGTGAATAAATAAAGCGATCGATTCGTTCTTGCATTTTCCTTAAGTAATCAAACTGTTGATGCCCATTAATCACTAATCCAGTGTAACGAATTGGATGAATCGTCATCGTCCCAGTAGGCGCAATTAAGCTCTTCATACAACTGACTGCAATGGGAATTCCAATACTGTGGCCGCCACCTAAAACTAGTGAAACTGAAGGCTTACTTAAACTACTTAGCATTTCGGCAATCGCCAATCCAGCCTCGACATCTCCTCCCGCTGTATTTAAAATGACTAAAATTCCTTCCACTTTAGGATTTTGCTCTACCGCCAGCAGTTGTGGAATGATATGCTCGTATTTGGTCGTCTTAGATTGAGCAGGTAGAATTTGATGGCCTTCAATCTGACCAATAATGGACAAACAATAAATTCGTTCTGTCACATCTGGGATTTGAATTTGCCCTACTTCTTTCAGATCAGCTAAGGGAGCATCATTATTTTCTTCAGGTGAAATTGTTTCATCAGAACGCACCGACTAAACCTCCTTCAATAAATAAGCCAAGAACTCAATGTATTAACCTTGTCTAACAAAGTCAACTCTAAATTTGAAGATGAATGAAAGATTCTCTTTTATTATGGATATTTAGCACAAAAATCATACGGGCAATAACCCTGAAATCAGATTTCAGGGTTCCCATTTAAAACGACCTAAATAGGATGAGCTCTTACGAGCTCATCCTATTTTAGGTTGTTTGCCGAGAATTCTATTTACATTCAGCTTATATTTCCTTCTATTTAAAAGTTATAGCAACGAAATCGAACGGAATTTAGCTAAAATTCCTTACCTAATTTTCCCTACAATTTAGTGGTTAGCCACTTTAAGTGGGGGCCTTTTCGTTTCACATATTTTCCATTTATTTTACATATTTTCCATTTAATCTTATAGTTACCATTAACTTGACATATTCTCCACAAAACGGTCACGGTATAGCTACAACTTTATAATATTATAAGGACAGTAGATAAATATTACTTGCTATTTTAGCGGTTAATCTTAATCTAGCTGTTATTCATTCTAAACACAAAACACAATTATTTCTATTAAATTTAAGGTGGTGATGACTTATTATTATTAATATATAAACGCTTTCAAGTTGATAATTAGGACACAAAAATAATTATCGCAAAAAAAAATCATAAAATAGAGAGGGGATTTCTACATCATGATAAAGAACAAAATAAACAAAGCTTTAGCTAGTTTAGCTATTGTAGGAATAGCTATGACCATGGCTCCGTTAAATGCCTTTGCAAACACTGGGGTAACAGCTGCACAATCTAGCAGTTCAGAGGTTGCTAACCACCCTGATAGAAATTTTCCTACTTCAAAAGATACCTACAAATATTCCAATGAATATAAATATTCCAATGAATACAACGATTCCAATGAATATATTATCGCTGGACCTAGTGATTCTCTGTACGATATTGCTATCCAGTATGACACAACGGTTAGTAATTTAATGTATTTAAATCCTCTAATTAGCAATCCTTATCAAGTCTATCCTGGTGAAAAGATTATCGTTAGTAACGATAACCAATGGGACAACGGATTATTAAATCAGCGATATAGTAAAGATAATCAACGGGGTGACAAATCAAATCAGCAAAATTCATCGAAGGACCATAAGAAGTAAGCAAGAATATAATCCCCCTGAAACATCTTAAATAGATGGCTATTGTAATCAATAGGACTCCTCGTAACTGAGGAGTCTTCATTTCTGTGGGGGTAGAACTCGCTCCCCAAATCTGGGGAAGTAAAGTCCACTTATCCTTTGCACAAAAATATGATAATCCAAAATTGGCTTCTCCCCATCTCTTTTGAACCCGCTCAAATTTGAGCTTAAGTCGAACAAGTACTGAGCAGAAAAATCCGCTCAGTGGATATTAAATCCGAGCTTGCCGAATTCATAATTGAATCAGGCTCTTTCTATCCGCAATTTGCGTATAGTCTAACCCTACCCCTTAAGCAATTAATTAACGAACAATCCAACCTATAATAAACAAACCGGCACACCTGGCTTGATCCGGCTGCCGGTTTATTAATTCAGAGAAATAGTATGGGTATCCGTAAATTTCGGATACCCATTAAAATCCATATCAGCGTCCTATAGTTATTGTTACATTAAGTAGCTAAAAAGCCATTTCCTCGTTTTTTGCCAAATTTGACCGTGAGCGTCGATTCGACTATTTTCAATTTCTTTATTTTTTGATCCTTCAAATTTCAGTACAAAAAGAGTGGTATCCCACCGGCGACTCCACCAAGGCTGGCGCCCTAGCTTCTTAGTCTCCCACCTATCCTGTACATTTTATACCAAAATCCAATGTCAAGCTACAGTAAAGCTCCATGGGGTCTTTCTG
>JARLHV010000156.1 GCA_031292055.1 Desulfosporosinus sp. | reverse complement strand
TCGTTTCTTCATTGACTCCAATATTCGCCATTTTTCTATACTTAATCCTTCTTAATCTGTGAAATCTGTGTTAATCTGTGGTTTCTCTTATCGTTCTTTTCATGTGTAATCTGTGGTTCCCCGTTCAGAATTCCCCAAGGCGTATTTACAGCGTTTCTCCTTTTTATTCCAAATAAAAGATCTGGACGCAGCTGGCAGCTTTGAAGTTTGCAGGTTATTAAATATCACAAAATTTGCGTCATTACGACATATTAACTTAACGTTTAACAAATAAAACATAGGTAATGTTGATTGCGTCCATATCTTCAGGCTATATACATAGCCTGAAGACAATGCTAGTCTTTTACTGAAAGAACATAGTTTTTTAAATGTATGATCTCGCTGCATAAACTCATAAATTGCCAACAAAAGTTTTACTGGATTGGACTTTCTGCAGTGGAATCAGGTATTTAAGCAAAATTTTCTTAAGACTATTGGAAGTGCGAAGAATTTGAGAACTGTGATAATAAGAGGAAGGGGAATTATTTATGAGAAAGCAAGAATGTGTAGCAATGCTGTTAGCGGGTGGACAAGGCAGCAGATTGGGTGGTCTAACTCGGATTCGGGCCAAACCAGCTGTTTCATTTTGTGGCAAGTATCGAATTATTGATTTCACCTTGAGTAACTGCGCAAATTCACAGATTAACACGGTCGGTGTTCTTATCCAATATAAACCCTTTTTCCTTAATTCCTATATCGGTTTAGGTTCAGCGTGGGACTTAGATAATCTTTATGGAGGAGTCCATATTCTTCCTCCTTTTTGCAGTGAAAAAGAAGGACGCTGGTATAACGGAACAGCCAACGCCGTGTACCAAAATTGCGATTTTATTGATTTTTACGATCCCGAATATGTGATTATTCTTTCCGGGGATCATGTCTATAAAATGGATTATACCCGGATGTTAAAGTTCCACAAAGAGAAAAATTCGGACATCACCATAGCCACGATTCAAGTTCCGTGGGAGGAAGCTTCTCGGTTTGGTATCCTGAGCATCGATGGAGACGAACGGATCACAAAATTCACAGAAAAACCGGCGCAACCCGATAGTAATCTTGCGTCAATGGGAGTCTATATTTTTAACTGGTCGACACTTAAACAAGCGTTACTTGCCGATGCCGAAGACGCTCAGTCTGAAAATGACTTTGGCAAAAACATTATCCCCCAGCAGCTGCAACAAGGGAAAAGAGTTTATGCCTATCAATTTCAAGGTTATTGGCGAGATGTCGGTACGATCGATAGCTATTATCAAGCCAATATGGAGTCCTTAAGAGCGGGACATTTCCTTAATATTTTCGATCCAAGGTTTCGGATATTTTCAAATGAAGACATCTTACCTCCCCATTATGTCGGGTCGGGCGCGAAAATCGAAAACAGTTTGGTTTGTAATGGCTGTATTGTTCATGGCGAGGTCAGCAATTCAATCCTGGCCCCGGGAGTTTATGTGGGGAAAGGGGTAAAAATTAAAGATTCGATCTTATTGCCCTATGCAAAAGTCCACACAGGATCGATGCTTCGCAAAACGATTGTTGGGGAAAATGCGGAAATTAGGCGACGCTGTATCATCGGTGTTGAGGGGCAAATTGCTCCGGCTCAAGAAGGAATTACGGTTATTGAGGATAATCATATCATCTCCGAAGCTTCCTTGATCGAAGCGGGTAGGAATATCTAAACAACTTAAGAAGTTCAAAAGGAGGGAGAACCAATGTCAAATGCTATAGGGATTATTTATGCTAATAGTGCCCCCGACAGTTTGCAAGGGCTTGCCTTAGAAAGACCGATAGCGGCGGTACCCTTTGGAGGAAGATATCGAATTCTTGATTTTGCGTTATCGAGCATGGTTAACTCTGGGATAAGGACGATTGGTTTGGTCGCACCACACCAATACAGACCGCTGATGGATCACTTGGGAGCGGGTAAAGCTTGGTTTCTGGATCGGAAAGATGGAGGGTTGTTCATTTTACCCGGTGTCTTCCATGGGTTAGGAGAGTATGATCGCAATCATACATTTTGTCTTAAGGATCTACATAACAATAGAGAGTATTTGGAGAAAGATTTTGCAGAAAATGTTGTCATCAGTAGCGGCGATCAAATATTTAATATAAATTTCAAAAACGCTTTGGAATTTCATGCTGACAAGCAGGCCGATGTTACCTTAATCTATAAAGAAATAAAAAACTCAGGTAATTTGACGGACCAAATGTTTTTCGAAATGGATAAGGATCATAAAGTGTCTAATATTAAAGACAAAGTAGATCTCAAGAAAGCCCAACCCGTTCAAGCTTATTTTGTAAATATATTAATAATTCGGCGTGAGATTTTATTGGACATCATTAATAAATATAGTGCCCTGGGATGTATCGACTTAATAGATATTTTGACTGCCAATCTGGACGTCCTTAATATCTATGGCAGTCCAACCTGTTCGTTGATTGGGACGATTCGTACGGTTAAGAGTTATTTTGATAGGAGTATGGATCTTCTGAACTTAGAAGTTCGAGGAAGATTATGGTTGGGAGAAGATCAGATTCATACTAAAATTAAGGACAATCCCCCGACTCGATACACCTCACAAGCAAACGTCAGCAACTCCTTGATTGCCAGCGGGTGCACTATCGCCGGAGAAGTGGTAAACTCGATCATTTTTCGAGAAGTGATTCTGGAGCAAGGTTGCCAAATCAAAGACAGTATCATCCTGCCAAAATGCCATATTCATGCCAATGTTCAAATAAACTATGCAATTCTTGATAAATCAGTGCAGGTTAATGATGAAAATGTCTTGACAGGGAGTAGCGATAATCCGTTGGTAGTCCTCAAAAAAACAGTGATCTAGATGTAAACGCTTAAAGATACTGATCCAGGCGGGGCGTCCATTAAACCTAAACTTAAACTTCAAGGGTTTGCAATAAATTTATAGTTTCAAATACCTTAGGCAAGCACCTGACAAACTACTAATTCCATATTATGGAATGTAGTCAAACAGAAAGGGAGTTGAAAGTATATGGACGGTCATAACAGAGGATATGGGCACCCAGAACACTGGGGGCATGGTGGATATGGTGGATATGGTATTGGACATCATGGTTGGGGGTATCCTTATTACCCTGCAACTGATTACTACTTGCCGCCGTATGACTGGGGTTATTATCATGGCTATCATCATGGCTATCACGATCATGGTTATCATCACAGATAGTAAAACCAGAGAGTCTTTGGTCGTTATGACCAAGGGCTCTCCCTTTGTTTAGGGACGTAAAGTTCTGGCGCAATAGTGATAACCTTGATTCCCGTGAAAAATTATACCTACATGGATAAACCCTGATTTTAACCACAGATTACACAGATTAACACAGATTTGAAAAATACATTTTTAGCTCTAAAATATAAATCGCTTGTAACGCAATTGATATTCGCCATTTTTCTATACTTAATCCTTCTTAATCTGTGAAATCTGTGTTAATCTGTGGTTTCTCTTATCGTTCTTTTCATGTGTAATCTGTGGTTCCCCGTTCAGAATTCCCCAAGGCGTATTTACAGTGTTTCTCCTTGTAGGCATAAAAAATGCGGGATTTTAGGTGATAAATAAAGAGATGGATTAAGGTTTTAAAACATTTAAAAGCAATGAGGGAGGAAAATTTAGACACAACGTCGAAAATACTCTCTTTAGATAGAACTTTAACAATTAGTAATATTTGGATTATCGAGGAGTGTTTTCATGTCAGAGATGCCTTGTTCAGTTCAAGACTGGGAGCAGGCAATAAAACAGATCAAGTCGGTTACGGCTGCTCGAATTAACGTTGATAGCGATGGAGAAATCGAAGAAGTCCATATTCTGGCGGGCTCAGGACGGGCTGCTAAGCAGATCGTTCGGGATGTCGAGTCCATGCTGATCGCTCAATTCAATTTACAAATCGATCATAAGAAGATCAGTGTAGCCCAAGTTGGAGATGATGAGGAAGAGGAAACCTCTGTAAGCATAGAGTCAACTCGGCCTAAATTAGTTGGAGTGACCCTCGGAACGGTTAATGGAATGGCTGAAGTTAAGGTCGAATTGTTAACCGGTGACAAGTTTACAGAAGGGAACGCCCAGGGACCGTCCTCGTCGCACAATAAGCTCCGCTTGTTTGTGGAGGCGACCTTGAAAGCACTGGCCCCTTTAATTTTAGATAAATTCCTGCTCGTTACTGAAGATGTGGGAATCACACACTTAGCCAAACAACAAATTGCTTTGGTCACTATAACCTTGATTGCCCCGGCGGGTGAACAATCTCTCGCAGGGTGTGCTTTAGTCAGAAACGATGATCGGGAAGCTGTGGTGAAGGCGACCCTTGATGCCGTTAATCGAAAACTGCGGTTTCCGATCAAGCATTAAACAGCTGACTTTGGCCAACCTCTCTAAACAATTAAATCTTGCAGTGACCCTGTTTTAATCCTCTACTTAGCGAAGCGGAAGAAACAGCGGAACGGAATATGAGCGAAGCGGTTAAACATTCCCTTTGATAAATAACATCAAGGAGGTTTACCGCATGAGCAAATTATTCAAAGTAATTACAGTTCTCGTCACTCTCGTTCTCGCCGGTGGCGCAAGCTACAGGATCTAATTGTGAAGGTTGGTTGGCCAAACCATATACGAGGTGGGAAATGAAAGATCTTCCAAGGTCCTTTAATAGACTATTTATTTTAATTACCCTAATGGCTTTAGTCTTTTGGGCTTGGGCAATATACCAAACGGATTGGTCTTTGACGAATGTCATCCGTCTTATAATCTTTGGATTTCTTGCGGTGGTCAGTGAATCCCTGCCAGTTTCATTGCCAAAGGGTGGATATGTGACAGTCAGTTATGCAGTGTTTATTTGTGGGGTCATTCTGTTTCCGGTAGGGGTTTCCTTATCGGTGGCTGCAATAGGAGGACTGTTTGTTTGCGGCAAAGAGGTGAGAGGGGAACCTTTTTATAAAAGGGTGTTTAATGCCTCACAGTTTGTAGTGTCACTTGGCGCAGCATGCCTCGTGCTTAGGATAACGAGAATAAGTTTCAGTATCGCCCCTGTGACCATAATTATTTACCTCGCTGCGGCCTTTAGTTATATGTTAACTAATATGACCGTGGTGGCCATCGCCTTGGGGAGCTTGCAGGGCAAATCTCCGTGGTTAATTTGGATTGAAAATATACGCTGGTCTATCCCGAATTTTATGTCGCTGGCGCCTCTGGGTTTGCTCATGGCGTTGGTTTACCGTAATGACGGTGAGTTAGGACTTTTTCTCCTTTTTATTCCTCTTTTTATTTCCCGTCATGCTTTCCAACTCTACATCGAAATGCGTGAAAATTACCTCAACACAGTTGAAGCTTTAGTCCAGGCACTGGAGGCTAAGGACACATATACCAGCGGACATTCCAGCAGAGTTGGAAAATTGGCAGTAACCATGGGCGAAGCAATGGCGATGAGTGAGGAAAAGATAGTATTCCTGAAATACGCTGCGGTGTTGCATGATGTAGGCAAGATCGGAGTGAGCGAAACAATCCTGAATAAAGAGGAGAAACTATTGGATTCGGAGTGGGAAGCCATTCGCAGTCACCCGGTCATCGGGCAAACAATCATCAAAGGCATAAAATTTTTGTTTGATATAGGGCTTGTGGTTCGCCATCACCATGAGCGCTATGATGGGAAGGGATATCCGGATGGAATTCCAGGGGAAGAAATCCCCCTGGAATCCCGGATCATTGCGATAGCAGATACTTATGATGCGATCACTTCGGATCGAAGTTACCGCCAAGGCAGCACCCATGATGAGGCCATTCAAGAGCTGCAAAGAGTCGCCGGATCACAATTGGATCCAGAGCTGGTAGAACTTTTCTGTAAAGTAGTTACGAATGAATTGGTCCAAAAGGTCAGTACGGATCAAGCCCAAAAAACTTAATTTATTGAGGTTTAAGAGGTGCGATATGCTTTTAGAAACATTGAGTTTGGCTTTAGTCATAAGCCTTATAAATAAAGGAAAATTAAGTCGACTGGGCGAGCTTGTCCTGCGAGAATTCTGGTTGGTCCCCTTGGCTTTAGTGATACAGAGTGGCATCTATTGGATGGTCGTTCGAGGAATTAGGGTAGGTCCAGGTTGGCTTAGCCCAGTGCTTGATACGGGGTCCTATTTTTTATTATTGATTTTTACGATACGTAATAGCTCATTGCCTGGAATACGTTGGCTGACCTTGGGGATTGTGCTTAATACCTTAGTAATCTCTTTAAACGGGGGAGTAATGCCGGTTGATCCGTCATTCCTTCCCGAGGTCAACCGTAGAGCTTTGCTAGAGGGTCAGGGAACTCACGGCTTGATGACGGCAGCGACACAGGTCAGTTTTTTAGCGGATCGATTCTGCCTGGCAATTCCGGGCTTGTCAAAACAGGTATTTAGTGTCGGGGATAGTCTGATTGATTTGGGCAGCTTCCTGCTGGTTTTTAAGGTGATGACCAGAAAATTGCCCAAGATATCAATTCATCCGGAAGGATAACTAACTTACTCCCTAAAATCCCGCATTTTTTTATACCTGCAAGGAAAAACACTGTAAATACGCCTTGGGGAATTCTGAACGGGGAACCACAGATTACACAGATTACACAGATTAAGAACGATTCGATAGAAACACACAGACAAAGGATAAAGGGGATATTGAGTTACAAGCGATTTGTAGTTTAGAGCCAAAATGTAGTTATCTGTGTTAATCTGTGTAATCTGTGGTTAAAATCAGGTTTGTTAATGTAGGTATAATTTTTCACGGGAATCAAGGTTACGCTTGAGTGTCTTTGAGCAGATCCCGTACCACTTCCCCAGCGATAAGGAGTCCAACAACGGGTGGCACAAAGGAAATGCTCCCGGGGATTTGGTGTTTTGTGGTGAGCGGAAGATCTGGGGTAGACACAACCTTAATTCCTTGGGTAATTCCTGCTTTGCGTAGCAGCTGACGCATTGCTCTGGCGAGTGGGTCTCCGCTGGTCTTGGAGATGTCGGTTACCCTATAGTTTTCTGCAGTCAGGCGGTTGCCGGCTCCCATGCTGGAAATTAGCGGGATACCACGGAACAAGCATTCTATTGCCAAATTCACTTTGCAGGAAACCGTATCGATAGCGTCGACGACATAGTCAGGTTGTCGGCCAAGCAGGCGTTCGGCATTAGCATCTGAATAGAACTCCCTAATGGCCTCAACCGTGGCCTCCGGATTGATCTCCAAAATCCGGCGTTTCATGACCTCAACCTTGGCTTCGCCCACTGTAGAGTGGAGAGCATGTAATTGGCGGTTAATATTTGTTAAACTAATATCATCATAGTCAACGAGAATTAAATGTCCCACAGCTGCACGGGCCAGAGCTTCCACCGTGAATGATCCGACCCCTCCAATCCCGATAATGATGACAGTGCTCTTGCGAAGCTTTTCTAAACCTTTGGTTCCGATCAGCAGTTCAGTTCTTGAAAATTTGTGTTGCATGATACAGGTTAGCCTCCACTTTTTATCTTTCTGCTAGGAGTTTATCATAACTCTTAGCAAGAGCGATAGAAACAAAAATAGTAGGGGCATCGTGCTGAGCTGGCTGTGATGGTTGTCTCAATGTTCATCTTTAGTTGAACAAATTCACAGCAGAATCTTATAAATAGACAATAAATTACATAAGATAATTAGCTCAGATATGGTATAATAAGCCTATCAGTTTTTAAAAGGTTGTGATTAATTAGTGGATATTGAATTAAAAGAAACGTTCGGGATGATCCTTGTAAAATTAGATTCTTTAGATGAGAAAGTAACCAAAAACTCTCTTGAGATTGAATCTATTAAATCGGATATTCAAATAATTGCAGAAGTCCAAAAAATACATATGGATCAAAATGAACGGGAGCATCAGAAAATAATTACACTTATAGACAAGGAGATCGGTTTACATTCTATTATCTTAAAAAATGTAACGTCTGATGTTCGGGCACTGGAAGAAGATCAAAAAACTCTGGAAAGAGAAATCTCAGGGGTAATAAGAAAAATCAGATAACCAAAACACTACCCATTAAAAAACGGGTAGTGTTTTGCATTTAAGTCTTAAACCTTAAACTATATTTTTTTACGCTTCGTATAACTGGTATGTAACAAGGCACGCGCCTTTTCTCCATAAGGCTCACCAATGAAATCTTTATACAGAGCAAGGACTGCCGGGTTTTCATGCGACTTACGCAAAGGTTTGGAGCGGTCTTCTTGATAAATGGCGTTGGCACGGGCTTTGAGAATTTCGATATTGCCATGGTGATAGGGCTGACCACCACCGCCGATGCATCCCCCGGGGCAGGCCATAATCTCAATTGCGTCGTAATGGGCTTCTCCGGTTTGTATTTTTTCGAGAATATAACGAGCATGTCCCAGACCGTGCGTGACCGCAACCCGAAAATCGCGCCCAGAGATCGAGATGACTGCTTCCTTAATTCCATCCATTCCCCGGAGAGCTTCAAACTCCACTTTCTCCAAATTTTCGCCGGTTAGCAGTTCATAGGCAGTGCGTAGGGCGGCTTCAAGCACGCCGCCGGTCGTTCCAAAGATTACGGCAGCACCGGTTGATTCCCCTAAGGGATGATCAAATTCTTCATCTTTGAGTTTAGTAAAATGAATACCGGCTTCTCGGATCATGCGTGCCAGTTCTCGGGTAGTGATAACAACGTCCACGTCCGGGGTGACTGGGTCTTGCCCCAACTCCGGGCGGGCTGCTTCGTATTTTTTGGCGATGCAGGGCATAATTGAGACAACGGTGATTTGCTTAGGGTCGATCCCATAGGTCTGCGCATAATAGCTTTTAGTCAAGACTCCCAGCATTTGGTGGGGAGATTTGCAGGTCGAAGGGATGTCCAACAGATCTGGAAATTGATGTTCAAAGAACTTGACCCAGGCCGGACAGCAACTGGTGAGAATAGGTAACCGTCCACCGTGTTTTAGGCGGTGAACCAGTTCCGCGGCTTCCTCCATAATCGTCACATCTGCCGCAAAATCCGTATCAAAGACGCGGTCGAAACCAAGCCGTCGTAACGCGGCGACCATTTTACCAGTGACAATCGTACCTGGTTCTAAGCCGAATCCTTCCCCCAGAGCGACCCGTACAGCCGGTGCTGTTTGCACAACGACAAAACGTGTGGGATCGTGGAGGGCTTTCCAAACCTTGTCGACTTGATCCAGTTCCATCAAAGCACCAGTGGGACAAACTGCTACACATTGTCCACAGAATGTGCAAGAGGTCTCGTGTTGAGGTAAATCGAAAGCCGTTTTAACCACGGTTTCAAAACCGCGCCCGACTGCTGAGAAAACACCGACCGTCTGAACCTCGTTACACATCGTTTCACAGCGGCGGCAGCGAATACATTTGTTAGGATCCCGGATCAGGGCTAAACTGGATTTATCGATGGCATACTCAGATTCTTCCCCTTCATAGGAGATATTGCGCACTCCCAAATCTGCAGCGAGAGCTTGGAGATCACAGTCCAGATTTTTAGCACAGGTTAAACAAGATTTAGGATGGTCCGAGAGTAGGAGTTCAACCATCGTTCGTCTGGCCCGGATGGCCCGCAGGGTATCTGTTTTGACGATCATGCCCGTAAATACAGGGGTGGAACAGGCTGGGGCCAGATTTCTGCGCCCCTCGACTTCTACCACACAGACTCGGCAGGAAGCAATATGATTATTCATATTCATTTCATGAAGGTTGAGGTAGCATAAGGTTGGAATGTCGATGTTTATAGTTCGCGCTGCGTCTAAGATGGACATTCCTTCCGGTACGGTCAGAGGTATATCATTAATAGTTAGCTGTATATCCATACGGAAGTCCTCCTTTAAAGAAAACTTGGCTGGCGCTGAGCATGCGAAGCGGCCGCCTAGTTGCACTTATGCCCACGCATTCTAATAAGCAGGGTACAGGGGTACCTTAATGGTGGATAATAGCGCCGGCGACGCGGCATTGTTCCATACATGCCCCACATTTCAGGCAGCGTTCCTGGTCAATAACGTGGCGTTTTTTAGCTGTGCCGCTGATGCAGTTAGCCGGGCAGTGCTTTGCGCAAAGGGTACACCCTTGGCATTTATCTGTGATCTGGTACTTCAGTAAGCTCTTGCAAACTCCGGCTGGACAGGTCTTGTCTACGACATGAGCAAGATATTCAGCTCGGAAATATTTTAGAGTGGAAAGGATAGGATTGGGAGCAGATTGTCCTAAGCCGCACAGGGAAGTATCTTTGATGATCTCGCCCAGCGTTTCCAATTTATCGATATCATCTAATGTCCCATTGCCTTCTGTGATCTTAGTTAGGATTTCATGAAGACGTTTGGTACCGACCCGGCAAGCAGTACAACGTCCACAGGATTCGTCAACCGAGAATTCGAGGAAAAATTTGGCGATATTGACCATACAATCGTTTTCATCTAAGATAATGAGCCCGCCCGAGCCCATCATAGAACCAATGGCGGTTAAGGATTCATACTCTATGGGAGTGTCTAAATACTGTGTCGGAATACATCCCCCCGAGGGGCCTCCCGTTTGGGCGGCCTTAAATAGTTTGTGGTTTTTAATCCCCCCACCCATATTAAAGATAATTTGGCGGAGCGTCGTGCCCATGGGAACTTCCACAAGTCCTACATTTCGGACCTTGCCGGCGAGTGCAAACACTTTCGTTCCTTTGCTTTTCTCCGTACCTATGCCCGCGAACCAATCAGCTCCCTTAAGAATAATAGGGGGGATATTGGCCAGCGTTTCCACATTGTTAACACAAGTGGGTTTCCCCCAGAGCCCTTTTTGGGCAGGGAAGGGAGGTTTGACCGAAGGTTCCCCTCGGGCTCCCTCGATGGAATGGATCAGAGCGGTCTCTTCCCCACAGACAAAGGCTCCGGCACCGTATTTAAGCTCAATATCAAAGCAAAAATCGCTGCCTAAAATATCCTTGCCAAGTAAGCCATGCTCTCGTGCCTGGACTATAGCGACTTGCAAACGGCGAATGGCCGCCGGGTATTCCGCTCGAACATAGATGAATCCATAGCTAGCTCCAATCGCTGAGCCGGCGATAAGCATGCCTTCTAAAACGCTATGGGGATCTCCTTCTAAGATGGAGCGGTCCATAAAGGCACCGGGATCCCCTTCATCAGCATTGCAAACGATGTATCGTTGCTTGGCCTCACTTTTCCGGGTTAATTCCCATTTTAAACCGGTGGAAAAGCCACCGCCACCTCGTCCCCGGAGACCGCTTTTTTTGATCACGTCAATGACAGAGGCAGGATCTAAGGCCAGGATTTGAGCCAAGGCTTGATAGCCATCGGCGGCAATATATTCAAGAATATTTTCAGGGGCAAGGTAACCGACGTTACGCAAGGCAATGCGCACTTGACCCTCATAAAAGGGGAGGTCTGAAGCAAAACGCTTTTGGGTGTTGGGATCCTTAAAGAGGAGACGTTCTACCCGGTTGCCTTGAATAAAGTGCTCTTCGACAATGGTTGGCACGTCTTCGACGGAAACCTCACAATAGGTGGTGTTATCAGGGTGAATCTCAATCATCGGCCCTTGCTCGCAAAAACCGAAACAGCCGGGTCGGAAAACTTTAACCTGTTCCGATAAACCTCGCCGGTTCAGCTCCTCTTCAAGTTGTTCCGCGATTTTGGGACCACCCGAGGAGTGGCAGCCGGGTCCCCCACAGATTAAAACGTTCCTGGGCAGGCCTTGAGCCTCTTTAGTTGTGACAGGGTTTGAGACGCGTCGGTTTTCAAGGAGAACGCGACTTTGTGCTTTGAGGGCATTCAGGGCATCAGTGTTGCTGAGTTTCATGATCTTTCCCTTCCTTTGCGGATGCTTCATATTGGAGGCGCGAGGTCAGAGATCAGCGGTTCAGAGTCCGATAGTTGCTAGTTTCGGTTCTGAGCGGTATTCTGCCAGGATTTGTCTGATCTCCTCCGGCTCGTGAAGGCGTCCATAGACTTTTCCATCAATCATCATAACTGGGGCAAGGCCACACGCTCCGATGCAGCGCAGAGAATCCAGGGAAAAAAGATTGTCGCTGGTGGTTTGTCCGGTTTTAATACCCAGCTGTTTTTCAAGTTCTGCCTGTAGCTTCTCAGCACCGCGCACAAAACAAGCGGTGCCCATGCAGACGTTAATAACGTGTTTTCCCCGGGGTTTCATGGTAAAAAAAGAGTAGAAACTCACAACCCCGTAGACCTTGGCCGAAGGAATGTCAAGCTTTTGGGCGATATGCCACTGTAACTTGTCGGGTAAGTATCCGAAAAGTTCTTGAGCGTAATGCAGGATTCCAATCAAGTTTTCTTTTTTGTAGGCAAGGTTATCGATATACTCATCCAGTCCAGGGTAAGGATCGTTGCTTGAGGCGTGGTCACACATGGAAATCCTCCTTTACTTTAAGAACATAATCTTTACTATTCCCATTGTTTTATAATTTAGGTATACATAGGACAGGCTTAGACAAATAATATTCTGGGCAGAAAAAGTAGTTATTTTCTTGAATGTGCCTTATAATAAACCAAAGTTGCATAGGCTCTTGGAGCAGCACAGCAATGTGCCGGAAGATTTAGCATTGGCCAACAGGGAAGGAGCGGCCAGCTTGTTAATTGCGATGTTGAGAGGGAAAATATGATAGATGGGAGCCTTTTTTAAATGCAGAAGCAGATGATGCGTCCTATGGTGATCTTACTGATTATCCAATTTTTAGTCATGGTGGGGTTCGGAATTGTTATTCCGATTTTGCCGTTTTTTGTAAGTAAGCTGGGCGGAGGAGCTCTTTCCTTAGGGATTTTTATGTCGATCTATTCCATCATGCAGTTCATTTTTGCTCCTCTCTGGGGTAGGTTATCTGATCGCATAGGCCGACGGCCGGTCCTGCTGATTGGAATTGGGGGGTATGGTGTAACCTTTATAATGTTCGGCATGATTAACAATCTCTATTTGTTAATTGGACTTCGTGCTTTGGCGGGTATGGTTTCCTCGGCCACTCTACCGACGGGAATGGCCTACCTGGCCGATATAACCGAAGGAATTGGTCGCTCAAAAGGCATGGGAATGCTTGGTGCCGCGATGGGGCTTGGTATGGTCTTTGGACCAGCTCTGGGTGGCTGGCTCGGCGGTTATAGTTTTTCGTTGCCGTTTTTTGTTGCTGGGGGGTTAGCCATACTGCTGATACCTTTTACTTGGATCTTATTGCCGGAATCGTTGCGGCAGCCGATCTCAGATGATCTCAGACGTCGGAGGCCCAGGCTTAGCTTAGGGGTTGTGAAAGACCCCTTGTTTGCGTTGTTCGCTTTTAATTTCGTCATCAGTTTCTCAATGTCCATGTTCGAAAGCACCTATGCGTTATTTTCAGCAGCGAGAGTTGGTTTTGGCCCGCGACAAATAGGAATCACGTTTGCTATTCTGGGGATCTTTGCTGTGCTTGTTCAGGGTGGATTAATTGGCCCCTTAGTTAAGAAGTTTGGGGAGGCTAACCTTTTGAAGTCGGGAGCATGTCTTGCTGCGTTCGGATTGATTTTGATTATTTTGGCTGGAAATCCGGTTTTATTAGTTATGTCGACAGTTGTCTTTATGGTAGGTAATTCTTTGATGACCCCAACCAGCTCAAGTCTTGTTTCCAAACAGACTTCCCGTGGACAGGGAGCTTCGCTGGGGGTTTTTCAGTCCTTTGCCAGTCTGGGCAGAGTTTTTGGTCCAGTGACCGGGGGAGCCCTTTTCGAATTCAGAATGGGCTTACCCTACATCACTGGAGCAACAGTTTTGGTGCTGATCGTTTTACTGGTAGGAAGTAAAATAAGCATGATGGTTAACGCACCACTGGTATAGGGACGAAAAATAGGCTAGTATTAGGAAGAAACACCTTAACCCATGGGCGTAGAGCTAGTTATTCAATATTTGATGTAGGTGGAAAAAATAATGACGAGAAGAAAAAATAATGCCCGGATCGCAAATTTCACCCTAGGGGGGATGACTCTGGGATTTCTGCTCAGTTATCCGTTTCATGCGGGTTTTGTCGGCGGGTTTATTTCCAGTGGATGTAGCGCGGGAATGATCGGGGGGCTTGCAGATTGGTTTGCGGTGACGGCGCTTTTTCGACGTCCCTTGGGAATTCGTCCAGGCAAAGTAATTCGCACAGAGATAATTCCCCAGAATCGAGAACGGATTTTTGTCGCCTTGGCAGATATGGTACAGGATGAATTACTTTCACAAGACGTACTCCGGCGCAAACTGTCCGCCTGGGACTTTTCCGGCGTGCTGCTTCGGATTTTTGGCAAGCAGGAGGTCAAACGTTCTGTTGCCCTCTTACTAATGGATCTCGCAGAGGATATGGTTAGGCAACTGGAGCAAACAGAGTCCACACGGATTAGGCAGGGCGTCCTCCAAGCCAACATCGATAGCTTGAGTCTCGCGCAAACTCTGGCGGAAGTCCTGGAATTTAGCTTAGAGCACGGAGATGTCGATCAAGTTTTGACGGTTATTTGTGGGGCAATTAATGACTATGTGGAACAACCTGAGCTTAAAGTTGCCCTGATGAATACGCTGGATGCAGCTCTGACAAGGTATGGTGCCAATAATCCCACCCGTAAAATGGTCGTAAAGTTTCTGCCTGCACCTTCTGTTCTGGCGCATGGTCTCCAAGCCAGGATCAAAACAGCGCTCCAGGATGGTACCGTTGAGCAATGGCTAAAGGATTCGTTGTTCCACTGGGTATTGGAACTTAAGATGAACGCTTCTCTGCAAGAAAGTTTCAAGCAGATTGCGCTTGATATTCTTTCCAAAAGCTTAGAAAATTCGACCGTCCCGAAAAATAAAAAAATACCCTCTGTGCTTACGCACTTTATAAAGGATTTAGAGCACAATTGGGATGAGTACCTTGGCAGCTTAGAGCGCAATCGTTCCTTTAGGTCGAAGCTGGATGATCGGGTCAAGCTTATCCTCGAAAAACAGATTGGACTTCACCACAAGACCATTGGACGTATGGTTCATGAAGGTTTGGATCCGCTCACAGACGACAAGCTTGTTGAATTGATCGAGGAGAAAGCCGGTAACGACCTGCAAATGATCCGAATTAACGGCTCAGTCGTGGGCGGCCTGGTTGGAATAATGATATACGTGCTGGGGATGGTGCTGAAATGAATTATCACAGAAAGGCCAATATCACCTTGAGCGCTGTTTTCCTCTTTTGCGTGGCTGCAGCGGTGTTAGAGCATTTCAATCCCTATAGCTTGGGAATTAGGTTGTTGGTTTCCGTCTTAGAAGCGGCCTTAGTGGGTGGCGTTGCTGATTGGTTTGCGGTAACCGCGATCTTTAAAAAGCCCTTGGGTTGGGGTTATCATACCGCTCTGATCCCTCGCAACCGCGTGAAAGTGATCGAAGCTGTGGCCTCAATTGTGCAAACAAAGTTGCTGAACATGGATTTAATACGTAAGAAGATAGAGGGAATCCCATTTATTGAAGGATTGCTTCTCAGCGTAGAAAAAGCAGGCGGATCAGTTTACCTGACGGACCTGATTTTGGCCTACCTGCGGCGGTATGCAGAAAAACAGCAACCGGCTCAACTGGCAGAGAAACTAGCCGTGTTTCTTCGTGACACTGCCCAGACCTGGAATTTGGCCCCTAAGGTACAGGAGATAAGAGAGTGGGCGTTAGAACAGGGGTACATTGATCAAGGCCTGGACCTCTTAGCTGAAGTGCTCTGGGATAAAGCAGCTGATGGAGAAACACGTAAGAGCATTCTCGGTTACCTTGAGGAAGTTAAAGAAGAAAAAGTAGGCAATGGAGGGTCGATATTTCGTACCATGATGGGTTTTGTAGAAATGTCAGACGGCTTAAACCTTGACGAAGCAGCGGACGCCTTGCAAGTAGAGCTACTCCTAACCTTACGTAAATTTAGAGACCCCCTGGATCCTTTGCGTATAAGTCTCAAGGATATCTTGCTTACTAGAGTAGTGGAATTAGAGTTTGATACCCGCTTTAGCGCTCACATCGAGCGCTGGAAGGAAGACCTATTAAGCGAGGCCTTAGTTAGCAAGTTTTTAGAATCTGTGCTTGGCGAAGCCCTGAAAGTTGCCTCATCACCTTCCACTCCTTCGGAACCGAACGCTCTCTATCGTACGCTGCATCCCTATCTGGAAAAATGTTGGGCTAGTATTCAGCAGAACTTGGAACTTCGGGGGAAGATCAATTCGTTTCTGGTGGATACCATATGCCAAGTGATTCAAAATGAACATGATCTGATCGGCGGTATGGTCAGAGAGACACTTGCTGCTTATACGGACCAGGATCTCAATCAATTTGTTGAAGAGAAGGCGGGTAACGACCTCCAATGGATTCGGATTAATGGCTCAATGATTGGTGGAGTTATTGGCTTGATCTTATATTCATTTTTGGATTTTGTTTACACTCCCTTTATCGCACCGGCCTTAATGACAGTTCTTTCCCAAATTCAGCGCTGATTAACCGTATACTCAGGACTTGGGGTCTCGGGCCAGGTATACAAGATTCATGAAAAAAAGTATTGCAAAATAGTTCTTCTTCGTGCTAGAATACCAACCATAAGGTGTGCACAGCCGATAACCTTTGGTTAGTAAACAGAAAGCAAAGCAATGGCGCTTTGAGACTACTCGTAAGAGTATCTTAATTGTGCTGTTTTTTTTGCGTCTCTCCGAAAGTTTAACGGATAACTTTCGAGAGAAACAAGGGCAACTTAAGGTTAGCGTTGGCGCTAACCCAGTTTGCTGAAGAGGAGGAATAGTTATGGATACGGGAGATACAGGATTTATTATGATCTGCACAGCACTGGTTTTTCTTATGACACCCGGTTTAGCGCTCTTTTATGGTGGTATGGTGCGCAAAAAGAACGTTCTCAGTACTCTTATGCATAGTTGGATCGTCATTGGCCTCATGTCCTTGCAGTGGATTTTGGTGGGATATACTTTGGCCTTTGGGCCAGACTTTCATAGCATAATCGGAAGCCTGAACTGGTTTGGCTTAAATGGCGTGGGGATGAACCCCAATCCAGATTATGCAGCGTCTATTCCAGCGATTGTTTTTATGGCTTTCCAAATGATGTTTGCAGTCATCACCCCCGCTTTGATCAGCGGTTCGATTGCTGAGCGGATGCGTTTTCCGGCCTTTATTCTCTTTATGCTCTTGTGGGCTACGTTTGTTTATGATCCATTGGCTCATTGGATCTGGGGCGTCGGAGGTTTCTTAAGGAATCTCGGAGCATTAGACTTTGCGGGAGGAAATGTGGTCCATATCAGTTCAGGATATTCCGGACTGATAGCGGCGTTGGTACTTGGCAAGCGCAAAGGACTTGGCAAAGACTCTATGGCGCCGCATCATATTCCCATGACCGTTTTAGGAGCAGGACTCCTCTGGTTTGGCTGGTTTGGGTTTAATGCAGGAAGTGCCTTGGGTGCGAATGGTTTAGCGGGTATGGCCTTTGTGAATACAAATACCGCTGCAGCTGCGGCGGCTATAGCTTGGGTCGTAGTGGAACGTCTTCACCGCGGAAAATCCACCATGCTTGGGGCAGCTAGTGGTGCAGTCTCAGGATTAGTAGCGATAACTCCGGGCGCAGGATTTGTAACCCCGCTTTCTGCCATAGTTATTGGTTTAATCGGAGGTATGATTTGTTATTTCACGATCAGCGTGATGAAATCAAAATTTGGTTATGATGATGCCTTGGACGCCTTTGGTTGCCATGGAATTGGTGGGACGTGGGGAGCTCTGGCAACAGGGATCTTTGCCACCAAGACTATTAATCCGCTGGGCAACAATGGGTTGTTCTATGGAAACCCTTCGCTGTTAGGAATTCAAGCGATAAGTGTCCTAATTACTGTGGCCTTTGCTGTGATAGCGACGTTTATCATTTTGAAAGTGATAAGCTTGGTGACGAAACTTCGCGTCAGTGAAGAACAGGAAACAACTGGTTTGGATTTGTCATTACATGGGGAAGAAGCCTATCCGGATTTTATCTAAGTAGAGACCTTGATTCCCGTGAAAAATAATACCTACATTAATAAACCCCGATTTTAACCACAGATTACACAGATTAACACAGATTTAAAAAATACATTTTTAGCTCTAAACTATAAATCGCTTGTAACGCAATTGATATTCGCCAAAGCTGATAAAAGGCCGATTTAATCCTGTAGCTTTGAGATAATTGTTTATTATTTTTCTATAATTAATCCTTCTTAATCTGTGAAATCTGTGTTAATCTGTGGTTTCTCTTATCGTTCTTTTCATGTGTAATCTGTGGTTCTCCGTTCAGAATTCCCCAAGGCGTATTTACAGCGTTTTTCCTTGTAGGTATAAAAAAATGCGGGATTTTAAGTAGAGAGTCCTACAGTTTGGGCCAGGCAAAAATAGTTGAGAATTGTCGTAGCGTAGATTCGTATACTGACATTTGAAGCAAAAAATCCGTTATCCCTACTTGCTGGGATAACGGATTTTTTATACTTATCAGCCCCCCATGCCGCTTGGCGGCACCACTTTACCAGCGCTTAGCGCGCCGGTGGCTTGGTGAAGGCAGGCTTGTCCAGGGCATTTTTGAGATACCTTAAACCCATAACGAAATAATAGATGATTATAAAAATTAATGGAAAGGAATAACGACTTTGCCCTTCAGTTAAAAAATATACTCCGGTGAACATGTAGAATATTAGTAATAAAAAGATATCATTTTTATAAGTCTCTAACTCTAAGGTTCTTGCTGAAGGAGCTATTTTTCTCCTAATTATTAAATATGTAGTAGTAAAGATCGAGACTATGCCAAGTATAAAGATAGGTCTGATGGTAAACTTAGAAGCCGAAGCGAACCCCAAGCGAATGTTTTGTGGTATCGTTGTGCCATAAAAAGCATAGTTTATATCTTTCATCGAAAAATAAGTTAGGCTAAGCCGTTTCATTCCTAAAACCAGAAACTCCAGGGGGTGGGATTTTATCCACTGCTTGGCAGCAAGGGTAAGCATTCTGTTTTTTTGGGTAGAGTTAGCAAGCTTATATTCAGGTAGGTTTATCAAAGAATTTTTAACGTCTCCGGCGGGCATCCAGCCACCATATTTGTTCTGAGAATTATTATTGATATATAGTACAATACCACCATTGTTCGATACATATGTAAATTCACCCATAAGCTTATAATTTCGATATAACCAGGGCGAAATAATGAGAATTGAGACGCTTAAAACAATTAGGCCTTTCCTTAAACTGGGCAGAAGTTTTTTAGAGATTATCAGTTCAGTTAATAAAATAACTAAGAAAAAAACAAGGAAGAAAGGTTTTATCATTGTATCTATTCCGGTCAAGAGTCCAATAATCCAGTATTTATGAACAGTATCTGACAAATAAATATAAATAATTAGAAGTAATAAGGAGGTAAATAGCATTTCAGTAGCTAAGATGCTATTGTAATAAATGTTCATAGGAAATAAGATGAAGCATAGTAAGATAGTTCTTCGAATCCTTTGTGATAAATTCATCCTTATTAGAATTCCAAGGACTAACAAACTACTCATAACGCTTAAAGTTAAATTAAGACCTTTGGCAATGGCTATTTTAGCTCCAAATAGCTTGTAAAAGAAACCCAGAACGACAGAATAGCCGACAGTCGTATAAGTATCCCCCCATTGACCACCATTGGCTATTTGGCGAGCAAGTTCATGATAATAGAGGAAATCTGAAAACGGTTGCGTTTTCACCAAGAGTATCCAAACTAAATTTACTATGAAACCAAGTACTAAGATAGATACGTCATATTTGTCCGGCAAACTTGTTTTGTTATCCAGATCATGACCTCCTTTTAACTGTCAATCCTTATAATTTACTCATTACCGACGTTCACGAATACAATTTCTAATTTATCACATTATTTTTGGATTTCCTAGAAGGGATTTTCAGTCACAAGGGAGAATTCAATTTCTAAGTTATTATATCAAAGGCAAAGGTGAAAACAACAATGTCTTATATCTTAATCCTAAGTTCAATCTTTTTAGGGGCTTTTGCTCAAGTGCTTATGAAAATTGGTACCTCGAAGATCCAGCTAAACGTTATATCGATAATTACGAGCTGGTACATTATGTCGGGACTCTCTCTCTATGCTTTTTCAGCCGTTTTTTGGATTTTCGCAATTTCTAAGGTTCAGCTTTCTCTGGCTTATCCGATGGTTTCCTTAGGATATATAATTGTTTTCATTTTATCATATTTTATTTTGGGCGAATCGATCAGTTTGCTAAGATTGTTCGGCTTATTTACAATCATCGCCGGAGTGATTATCGTAGCAAAATCCTAAGAAGAGACAGGGAGAATTATGCAAACAAGTTTGAAAAAAGAATCAACACCAAATCTCTTATATCTAATAGTTATTCAGATGCGACCTTTTCAGTGGTCCAAGAATCTGCTGGTTTTCGCGGCTTTGGTTTTCTCTCTGAAAAGGGTCACTATCGAGGTAGCTATTAATTCTATTTATGGGTTCATCTTATTTTCGTTAGTATCATCTTGTGTTTATATCCTCAATGACTTTATGGATCGAGAACTTGATCGGCAACACCCTACCAAAAAATTTCGGCCGTTGGCTTCGGGAGCATTGAATCCTCAGTTAACCATGGTTTTCGGAGGGGGACTACTTATTGCCTGTTTAGTGCTTGCTGCACTTATCAGTAAACCATTTAGTTGGTTATTAATCCTCTACTTTATCATCAATGTTTTATACAGCATTGCTCTAAAGCATGTTGTCATATTAGATGTTATGATTGTGGCCTCAGGATTTGTGTTGCGTGCTATTGGGGGGGCAGTCCTGATTAGTGTTAAGTTAACCCCTTGGTTTTTGATTTGTATCATGTTTTTATCAATGTTTTTAGCAATTAGTAAGCGTAGGCACGAATTTATTCTTTCTCAAGACAGCGACGTCAGGCCCCGAAAAGTATTGCAGTTTTATAATTTGGAATTACTGGATCAAATGAACAGCATCGTGACGACTGCTACTCTAATTAGTTACGCTTTATTTACGTTTACTTCGGGTAGAACAGTTTACTTAATGTGGACGATTCCGTTTGTATTCTATGGCATTTTTCGTTATCTTTACCTGATTCATGTTGAAGGAAAAGGTGGAGAGCCCGATAAACTATTATTTAAGGATAAGCATATTTTGATCACTGTCGTGTTGTTTGTTATTAGTGTTGTCTTAATTCTGGCAATATTTGAGTGAACTTGTTCAGTTAAACTGAACATCGGGACTTCAGTGTCGAAATCCTCCAGTGGAGGGTTTCGCCGAAGCCGCACATCCCAAAAGGAACACTTAGCGGCAAAGGCGGATTCTACCCCCACTGAAGGTTTCCTAATGCTCTTTGCTTTAGAAACCTTTACAGGATGGCTTGTAGCTAGATGTTTGGAGTTAGCGCCTAAGCCTGTTCGGTTTGGGAAAAAACTGGTTTTATGTAGAGGAACAGTTTTAGCGAACTGTCCCTTTATTGCTAATGCCGTTGAGCAAGGAGGAGCTGGATTCCTGTAGTTACGATAAATAGGTTAAACGCTATTTCTGTGGAGATTAAAGCACGTGCAGTAATATTTATCGGTAGGATGTCACCTAGGTCTGCAGTAGAAATACTTGTAATGCTTAAATATAAAAACGAGAAGAATTGGGTCCAAGCGTCATCCCCCACACTCCCCTTGAAACTGGAAGGGAAAAATCTGTAAAGAAGGAAGTAATCTGCGGCAAAAAGTAAGATGATCGAGGCAAAAGCTCCCCCGATAGGAGCGATCAGGTGATCGTGATGGGCTTTGGAGTCCGAGATGATATTAGTAATGCAAAAGGCAACTGAGATTGTAGCACCAATAGTATATCCTACAAGAGCGAGTTTAAATAGGGTCCCCTCAAAGCGCTGGATTAAATGATTGTTGCCCGAGAAAAAGCTCAAGAAAAGAGCACCGGCTGCTCCAAAGAGCGCGGGAGATAACGATCTCCAATAGTTTAGATCAAGCGTTGGGTTTAAGAGTAAGCTCTGAGCACGGGGAGGGGCACAATTCTGGGCGTTCGGAAAGGAGGGCTTATACCCTCGAATAATGCTCGGGTTTAAGGGATAAGTTCCGATATAGGGTTGATAAGGGGTCGGCCCCCCGTTTTGATCCACGTCTGTATCACCCACCTTCCAGGTGCCGGATGTTTAATACCAGTATATTCAAGACGATAAATAGGGTTAAGGAACCCATTTGCAATGGGAGCTCAGGGAGAGTACAATATTACCATATATTGCATAGCCCTTATTACTGAGGATTGTCTGATATATTTTTAGAGTATGTAAAGTGGGTAAGATTTTTGCGATCAAGAAAAAATTTGACCTTCACTGACCATTGTACTAAAATAAAGTCAATCGGTGAGAATATACTAGGTTGAATGCAGAAACAAATAATAAAACGAATAGGGGGAATTATAAATGGGTTATCTCGTCCCAATGGTTGTGGAACAAACGAATCGTGGGGAACGCTCCTACGATATTTATTCTCGTCTTTTAAAAGACCGTATTATTTTTCTCGGGGGTGCAATTGACGATGATGTGTCCAATCTTATCGTAGCCCAAATGCTCTTCCTTGAAGCAGAAGATCCTGAAAAGGATATTAATCTGTATATTAATAGTCCGGGTGGTTCGATTACGGCCGGAATGGCTATCTATGATACTATGCAGTACATTCGCTCAGATGTCCGCACGATTTGTATCGGGATGGCAGCTAGTATGGGGGCCTTCCTCCTTACCGCTGGTGCGAAAGGGAAGCGGGTTGCGCTTCCTAATTCGGAAGTCCTAATTCATCAGCCTTTAATTGGGGGTCACGGACTCTCTGGACAAGCGACTGAGATTGAAATCCAAGCCAAACAGTTGCTCCGCACCAAGGCAAAGATGAATAAAATCCTTTCCGAAAGAACCGGGCAGCCATTAGAGAAGATTGAAAAAGACACAGAGCGCGATTACTATATGACAGCCGAAGAAGCCAAAGAATACGGTTTGGTCGATCAGATCTTAGAGAAGCAGGAACTTCCTAACGAAACCAAGAAATAGGCAACACGTGGTAAAGACGTGGTTAAGACTAATAAGTAAATAACAAAACGCAAGGGCAATTTTAAGCTCCTGCGTTTTGCTTTTTTATTCGCTAGATAGTTCTGACAGGATTATTCATTTTCTTTGTCGAAATATATAGTTTAGTTTACAGTTTAGTGTAAAAAATTTTTATCACCAAGGCTGAAGATGGAAGGATATTCCACGAGGGAGGAAGGAAAGAGATGGGTTTAAGAAATCGTACGCTAGGATTTCAAGTCACAGCGCTGATGCTGTTTATTGCCTTGGCTTCGGGCGTCGTCGGAGCAATCGGGATCCATGGGATGTCTCAAATGCACGCTGCCTCAAATCAGGTTTACCAACAGGATGTGGTGCCCATGAACATACTCGCGCAGATGCATTTTGATACTCAGGCCTATAGGTCAAATGTCGTCTTGGCCGTGAGCGCACGCAATCCTCAAGAGCGACAGACCTATCTGGATCAAGTTGATCAGCAAAAGGATGCCATGATAGCTCTGATGGGCAAGTTCGAAGCCACTTCAAAATTGCCGGAAGAAGAAGCTGCGTGGAGGCAATTTAAAACCGCCTGGGATGATTATGTCGTGTCAGCTCAAGTCACAATTCAAGACGCAGAAGTTGGACGAATGGACGAATCCTTGCTCAATATGTACGAGGTAGCCGGAACGAAAAATCAGTTAGCAGGGACTATCCTCCAAAAGATGCTTGACTCGAGAATGGATAAAGTAACGCAGGATAATACGGAAACTATAAATGTGATTTTCAAGAAGGCCACACTTGTTTCGGTCATTTTTATCGGCGCTGATGTCCTGGTAAGCATCATCATTGGTTTTATCTTGAGTCGAGCCCTTAGCAATATGATGCAGCATTTGGTGCTCAATGCCCATGAAATCGCTGCGGGGGATATTGCCCGCAAGAAGAAAGCTCCTTGGAAAGCCTGGAATCGTGAAGGAGTAGAATTGCACAAGGCCTTTGGCGATATGGTCGTCTCCTTAAGAGGCACGATGACTAAAGTGGTTGAGATGGCCAGTCAATTAGCCCAGACCGCTCAAGAAATGCATCAGGGTGCTGAACAATCGTCTCAGGCTGCAGAACAAGTTGCTACATCAGCGACTGAAATGGCGACTGAAGCTGAAATGCAAGTTAAGGAAATGACGGAAAACCAAGAACGGATGAGTCAGGTGATTGATGAGCTCAAGCAAACAGAACAACATGCCGGAAAAGTAAGCAGTGCCTCGAGGCGTTCCGCTGAACTTTCCCGCGCCGGAAATCTCGCGCTTGGACAAGTGGTCAAGCAAATGGGTGAAATAGAGAGCCAGGTCCACAATCTGAGCCAAGTAATTGGAGACGTCGATGGAAAATCACAGGAGATTGCCACGACAGTGCAAATTATTGACAGTATTGCGCAACAAACAAACCTCTTAGCGTTAAATGCGGCCATTGAAGCAGCACGTGCCGGAGAAAACGGCCGTGGGTTTGCGGTTGTGGCAGAAGAGGTCCGCAAACTTGCCGAGCAAGTTCAAAGCAGCTTGGTAGATATTTCTCAGCGCGTTCGGGAAATGCAGCAGGCTTCCAGGAGTGCCTATCAAGAGATGAATACTAGCGTAGCTAGTGTCAATCAAGGCAGTGTTTACTTAAAAGAGATCTCCGCTCAATTTACCGTGATTCTTGGTTCGGTGGAAGAAAGTGCGGGACTGGCTCAGGATATTGAAGTCACTGTACAGAGGGTTCAACAAGATGGGGAACAAATAAAAATCGGCATGCAAAATGTCGTCACTCAGGCCGAAGCCACCTCCGTTGGCACTCAAACCACAGCTGCCGCTGCAGAGGAACAAAACGCCTCTGTCGAAGAATTATTTGCCTCCGCAGAAAGCTTAGACATTTTAGCTAAGGATTTAAAGCAGTTAATCGCCCACTTTAAAATTTAGGACAGATTGATCAGATGACAAGCGGCAAGCTATCCAAGAAACCATGGAGGGCTTCAAAACCTAAACCAGCCAGAAACCATTCAGGGGCCATGCGCAGAGTAATATACCCATTAACATTTAAAGGGTCGCTGTAGTGCCAGGGACAATGACCTAAGCAGCCTGTCAAAATAAGGCCACTGGAGTATTCAATTCCCCAGATCGTGACTAAATAGATCAGTCCGCGGATCCACCAAGGTTGAGGCTGTAAGCGAGTGTGTAAGGGTTCGAGAAACACCGCCAGACCGTAAATAGGCAGCATCACCAAGAAGGTAAACCCTGGCATGCTTAAATCCCCTTTGAGGAGAGAAGCCAAACCTGTATAGATGACCTCGAGGACAAGACCAATGATACCGTAAATAAAGAAACGTTTAAGTGTTTTCATGGCTTTAGTATGGTTAGACTAAGCTAAAGGCATGTATTGATTGGGTAGGAACTTTTTAGGAACTGAGGACATTATTTCCTTGCCTTTTTTTAGTTATAAAGTTATATTTTAAGAACGGAAGGTAATCCTATTCGTGTGTCGAAATGATTCGGCCAGGTTATATACGCTGAATTCGTTGGGATTGCTTTTGTGTACACATAAAAGACAAGCTAGCTTGTTGTATTAAAAGGAGAGTAATATAATGCGTAGAATTCGTAAAGCAATCATACCGGCTGCCGGACTAGGAACCCGTTTTTTACCAGCAACAAAGGCTCAACCGAAAGAGATGTTGCCGATTGTGGATAAACCAACGATTCAATACATCGTGGAAGAGGCCATTCAATCCGGAATCGAAGACATTATTATTGTGACAGGACGTAATAAACGGGCCATCGAAGATCACTTTGACCGCTCGATGGAATTAGAGGCGTTTTTAGAGAAAAACGCCAAAGATGAACTCTTGGATTTGGTGCAGGATGTCGCTCGGATGGCGGATATATATTACGTTCGGCAAAAAGAAGCCTTAGGCTTGGGACATGCGATCTATAGCGCCCGAAAATTTATCGGCAATGAACCGTTTGCGGTCCTTTTAGGGGATGATGTCATCTATTCCGAAGTGCCTGCTTTGCGCCAAATGATGAACCATTATGAACGTTATGGGGCAAGTATGGTCGGAGTTCAAGAAGTCCCGCTCGCAGATACGTCCAAATACGGGATTGTGGATGGCGAAAAGTTTGCCGATCGACTTTATCGAGCGAAAAATATGGTGGAGAAACCCCGTCCGGAGGATGCCCCAGAAACTCACTTAGCCATCATGGGGCGCTACATCTTAAATCCGGAGATTTTTGACATTTTGGGTGTCCTTCAGCCAGGCAAGGGCGGGGAGATTCAGCTCACGGATGGGATCAAAGAACTGGGTTTATTTCAGGAGATCCTGGCTTATGAATTTGAAGGTCGACGCTATGACGTCGGAGATAAGTTGGGTTTTGTGGAAGCGACCATCGAATATGCCTTGCGTAGAGAAGGGCTTGCAGAGAATCTTATGAAATATTTAAAAGAATTGGTTCTAAAATCGGAAATTGATTAATAGAGAGACTGAAAATTAATTAGAAAATGCTGCTTAATTTCCGCGAAATTTAGGTACCGTAAGCAATCTCTTGGCATTTCTCAAAAACTGAGGAAGGAAAATGGACCGAGTTTCACAGCAAAAGTGACACACTTCTCTCCTAAAAATTGGTAAAATACTAACGTACCATAATAAAAAAGTTTTAGGAGGGAAGAGACCGATGAGACCACTGATACCAATGGACAAAAAGAGGATAGTAACCTTAGCCGGAACGTTAGTTCTAGCCGGTGCTGTTGTTGCCGCAGGGGTTTATGGCCCCAGTGTCTGGAAAGTTTTCAGGCAACAAAGCTCCATCGCCGACCAGGTAGTCATTCAATCTCCGGCCGTTGATGGTACGAAGGCAAGCGATGGATCCCAAGACACGGTATTGCCAGACGGTACCGCTCCACCCGGAAAAGCCACGCCAACCGTGACGACAGCCCCCACCCCTAGTACGATTAACCCACCTCCGCAAGTTGAGTCCAGTTCCAAAAATAAATATCGGGAACCGGACACCCAACTCATAGACCTGGCACCATCAATCGCGATGTTTTTCGGTGAAAATGCCTTAAGCAATGATGCGAAAACATTAGTTTTTGGTGCCGCGTGGAATATCCACGAATACACAGACGGTTATCTTTATGGGCCGGCGGCGGGACCACAGTTGAACGAACAAGACATTAAGAAGTATATCGTGTTTCATAAAGCACTCATGGACAAGCAGTTTAAAAATGAAGCGAATGCTTCCAAAGCAGTAGTATTTACCAGTTACCTGGACGTGCTTCTCAATAGAGGCATCGACGCCTTTGATTCAAAGGATAAAACCCGGATCGAACAGTTCCACGAAGAAATCCACGATTTGGATGCGCATCTTTTACGCAATGAAGCAAATTCAAAGGTTTACGGAGCGACGCCGTTTGCAACCAAGAGGACATAATTTGGAGCATCAGATAACGCAGTGAAACCAGGAATGAAATGAAGCTTAGCTAAAGCATTATATGCGCTAACATAAACGCTAAATTATTTCCAAGGTGTACAAGGGCGCTCGGTATTAAGTTTAAGATGTTAATAGTTAGAATAAATTAGGTATAAGGCTAATCATGTTTCGCTAAAAGCATGCAAGGGCTGGATTTAAGATAAATTCTTGAATTGAATTTAAAGGAATGATTTTATAAGAGTTAATGAAGTTATCTGCTCAATTGAATAGACAACTAAATCGAAGCTGCGCTGATCTTGTGTTGACAAGGTTGAACAACGAATTTAGTTGTTGCATTGCCAATCATTATAAAATTTAATAGAAAAGTGCAAGGCCTGCCTCAAAGAGACAGGCCTTGCACTTTTTTTAGTTATAGTTTCCTACTGCTGGCTTTTGTTTCGGTTGATGTCTAAAATCTTCGCAGACTGGTAAAAATAGTAATAAAAATCCAGTTGAAGGAGATTGTATGCTCTATGCGTAAAACGAATTATTTAATGGCAGCCCTGGCCTTAGGTCTCGGTGTCATCGTCGGAACCCTAGGCGTGTCTTTGCTCACGAATTCGAGTTCTCCGACCTCGTTCATCTCTAAACTGCGTGGCCAGGACAAGATCCAAACAGTTTCGGGAGTGGTAAGTAATCCAGAGCCAACGTCGCCAACGTTGCCAACCCTCAACCCGGTACCGGATGCAGAATCCGAAAATAACGGGAGTCTTTCTCTGGAGCAAAGTGGAGACAGCAAGGACACTGCGGCCTTAAGCTCACTGCAGCAAAAAATCATTACAGACTATAAACAGGATATTGGTATTTTCTTCGGAGCTTGGAAGTCCCCCGATATGGCCACCTTCCGTCTCAAGCTAGCCAAAGCTTATACAGGAGATTTGTTTGAAAAGCATGCCCGGCGAGCGGAAGAATATTTAGTTCAAGGCTTGGGCTTAGATGTCAGTCAAATAATCTTTGACCGGGTTGATGTCGAAAATTCCGATAATAATACGGCCACACTCCGTGTGGATTACCGTTACACGGCCAAGGATTATAGCTTGGCAGATGCTACTGACGTCGGAGAAGAACATGAACAAAACGTCCATATTCGAGTTAATATGCTGAAACAGAATGAGCACTGGCTGATAACCGGAGAGAGTATAGTGCAATGAACTCGCTTACGTTAAAGTTGAACAACCACTAAAAACATGGGGGTCTCGGAATTGATGAAAACAGCCAGGTTAGAGGGTTACGGAGCGTAATCTTCTAACCTGGCTGTTTTTAGAGGGGTATGTTCTCAAGAGGTCAGCTGAAGCTGGGCTTACAGTCCCGGAGCAAGAGGCGGTTGAGTCACTCAAGGGTAGTTGTAGCGTATACACTTACGACATGCTAAGATAGAAGAGATCGTAACAAAAGAAGTTTTACAGCCAAGACGCTTCAGACTATAACTACGAGGTGATTCCTGTTGACATTAGGTAACGAAACGCCCACTTCAATAAATAAGCCCGTCCATAAGCCCGACCGAAAATGGACACGACGACAGTTCTTACGCGCAGGTTTCTGGGGAGCTGCAGCGCTGCTGGGTGGAGTGAGTTTTTCTCCGGTCAGGAAAGCGTTCAGCACTCATCGAACCGCAGAGGAACAAATAATTAACGGGGTAAAAATACCTTCGAACCTCTTGACGTTCCCCAAGGCTCTTGAGGTTGCCCGGTGGGTGGGGGATGGGCTGGATTTTTCGACTGAAGTTCAGTCGAAAACCCCCTATTTGAATTTTAACTATGCTACTAACAGTATGAATTCCACGGCGGGGTTTTCCGTAGGCTTAAATTCCATCAGCCTGTATATGGCGACCGGCGATTTAAGACATTTGCAAAAGGCGAGAGATACAGCAGATTTTTTAAGCACCATCTTACCGGCCACTGGTTTAGTCCCGGTTTATAATTTAACGAATCATGCTCTTGATTCCCGTAATGTCACCTTCTTTGTAGGAGACTTAAGTCATTCGACAGTAGTACAACTTGTGGCCTTATTAGCAAAGGTAGATGCCAGCTATCTGCCCTTAATGCATAAGTTAGCGGATGCTATTATCAACTATGGGATTAATCCGGCTAATAATCTCGTTTGGTGGAATGTTGACTGTCATACTGGACAAAAGCTTTATTCGACAGGAACTTGCTATGAAAACCAATTGGGCAGTAGTGTCACTTCGGCAGCGGAAGCACTCTTAGTTGCTTATTGGGTAGACAATCGTAAAACCCAGTATAAAACTAAAGCCCTGGATATACTAAAGGCTATTTGGGCTTGTCGCAATAAGGTAACCAATCTGATACCTGAAGTATGGGATATTGATCGGAATGCCGTCGGTTCTAATATATATCCTGCTGGTCAATTTCGCTATGATGACATGGGTGGGGCCTACGTTCGTGGCTTACTAATGGCCCATACAATAACGGGAGAGCCTGGCATTTTCAATAGTTTAGATACATATGTTCCGGCTCTTTTAGAGGGTATTTGGGATACTAGTATTAATTCGAACCAAGGCGGGTTTCGGTATCTAAATAATTGCATAGGAAGCTCAAGTTCCAACACCGTTGAAATTATGTATGGGTTGTTTATCGCTACCATGCTCACCGCCGAAAAAGTCTTAGGTATCGGTAAATATAATATCTATGACAAATGTAAACAACATGCTGACCATGTGTTCAACACCTCCTTTGGTATTAAAAATTATATGGTGCCCCATCAGCTAACCCCTCAAGGTGCTTATGTCGGACCAAATAGTGATTCCCAACTGGGCTATGCCACACTTCAGTATCCCTTAGGCATGGCGATGCTTAGTCAGAGATCAGGAGATCCTAGCTATCGATTAGGTTGCAATCAAGTGATCAATACCCTCTTGGAGCGTCATGAAAGAGGAAATAATACAACGTCCCCGCAAGGGTATGTCGGAATCGTGGAAACTCAATACCCTTATGGCTATGAATTTTCTTATGGAGATGCAAGTTCGATGGCTGCCGCGGCGTATATTCCGGCCTATCTTTTATTTAACAGCCTTCAGCCCAGTTCAGGAGTTTCGATCAACTGGTTGAATGATTTACCTCCCCTGGTTTTTAGTCTCGTAGCTGCTCCCTTATGGGATACCCAGAAGGTTAGATTTGCAAGGAACGTGCTCACTGTGTCAGTGTCCGGAGCAGGTACTGTTAATGTTGCGGATATGGGACTGGGGGATATTGTTGCTGCTAAAATGGATGGTGCGAGCTATTTACAGTTTCGTTCAGCGGTTCTAACGACTCAAGCTGGGACCCATAATTATGATCTATCGTTCGACCCATTGCTACAGGCCAAGAGATAGATGCTGGCATTTTGAGGGTGTATAGTTGTAAAACCATTTAAGTTGTAGTAAACTTTAGAACGATAAAGTTTACTAACTGGTTTGAGCGAGAAAGGGCTGAGGTAGGTGTTATTTCGCAAACGAACGTTGATTCTAATGCTGATTGATGCTATGTTAATCAACCTAGCAGCCTTCGGCAGTTTTTATTTGCGCTTCGAAGTTGTTGGAGGTATCCCGATAGAGTATTATCGAACGTATTATCACACAGCTATTGTGGCAACTATTTTATACATCGCGGTTTTTTATGTTTTTGGCTTATATAATCGGATCTGGCAATATGCGAGTACCGGGGAATTGCTCTCCGTTGTATATGCCGTAACGGTCGGAACCGGTGGAACGGTGGCAATCGTTTATTTTTATAGCCTATCTCAAGCTGGGTTGCGAATACCGCATACTGCTGCCATCCTGCTTTGGCTGGCGATGGTCTTTTTGATAGGGGGTTCGCGCTTTAGTTGGCGGATCTTACAGGAAAATGTCTTTGACCGCCACGTTCCAGGCTCGCAAAAACAGGTGCTTATTGTCGGAGCGGGCGATGCAGGTGTATTAGCAGCCAGAGAGTTAAAAAACCGCAATTATCGGGATGGACGTCCGGTCGGCTTTATTGACGACGCCCTGGAAAAGCAGAAATTCCGTTTGTTAGGAATCCCGGTTTTAGGTACTCGTAAGGACATTGCCCGGGTCGTGAAAGGGCATAATATTGATGAAGTTATTATTGCCATGCCCTCAGCTTCGGGTGACTCTGTGCGGGAGATTGTGCAGATTTGTGAAAAGTCGGGGGTCGACCTGAAGATTATGCCTGGCGTCTATGACATTATTAGTGGGGATATCAATGTCAACCCCATTCGCCAGGTTCAAGTGGAGGATTTATTGGGGCGTGACCCCGTTTCCGTTGATTTAGAGGAAGTAGCGGGTTATGTTACAGGAGAAACCGTATTCATCACCGGCGCGGGCGGCTCAATTGGCTCGGAAATCTGTCGCCAGATTACCAAATTCAATCCCAGGCAACTTGTTTTGCTGGGGCACGGAGAGAACAGTATTTTTGACATTGAGCAGGAATTGCGTACTGAGCACCCCGGGATCGACTACATAACCGAAATATTAGATATCAAAGACCGGGAGAAAGTTTTCTTAGTGTTTGAAAGATATAAGCCGGGTGTCGTCTTTCACGCTGCAGCCCACAAACATGTTCCCTTAATGGAAAAAAATCCTGAAGAAGCCCTCAAAAACAATGTCCTGGGTACCCAGAATTTAGCTGAAGCAGCTGATAAAGTAAAAGTGAAAACGTTTGTTTCAATTTCCACGGATAAAGCAGTTAACCCGACCAGTATTATGGGAGCAACCAAACGCACCGTAGAAATGCTGATTCAAAGCCTGGATCTCCGTTCCCAGACCAAGTTTGTAGCCGTTCGCTTCGGAAATGTTTTAGGTAGCCGAGGCAGCGTTATTCCGACCTTTAAGCGACAAATTGCTAACGGCGGTCCGGTGACAGTCACTCATCCCGATATGGTGCGGTTTTTCATGACGATTCCGGAAGCGACCCAACTAGTCATTCAAGCAGGGGCCATGGCTCAGGGCGGAGAAATCTTTATCCTGGATATGGGCAAACCCGTAAAAATTGTCGATTTAGCCAAAGACTTAATTCGGCTTTCAGGCTTCGAGCCCGAGGTGGATATTAAGATACAATTCACAGGAATTCGGCCGGGCGAAAAACTCTATGAAGAATTGTTAACAACTGAAGAGGGGACAACCTCAACCAGACACAGCCGAATTTTTGTAGCGAAACCTAACCTGATTGATGTTAAACTCTTGGAAGAGCTAACGCATATTGTGCGGGAACGGGGCAGTTATTTAACCCGAGATGAAGTTATCGAGTTGTTACAGACAGTTATTCCAAGCTTTCGACAGAAAGTGTCTAAAGCAGTAGCTAGATAGTGAACTCGTTCAGCTAAAGCTGAACATCGAGACTTCGGTGGGGGATTCTACCCCCACCGAAGTAGAATAAGGAACACCCACTTAAAGAAGTGGGAGTCTTGGAATTGATAAGGGGGAAATTAAGACGATGATGACCGTGAAGAACGTAATTACCAGCGAAGATGTTGTGGCCAAAGCTCTTAAAGAAAAAATCGAAAAACATGAAGCGCGAATTGGGGTGATTGGTTTAGGGTATGTAGGTCTCCCTTTGGCTGTCGAAAAAGGTAAAGTCGGGTTCCCCGTGGTGGGTTTTGACATTAATCCGGCCCGAGTTGGGCGTGTGAATGCAGCGGACAACTACATCGGCGATGTTAAAGACCAAGACCTCAAAGACGTTGTGCAGAGCGGCACGTTGGTAGCAACTACGGATTTCTCACGCTTAGCAGAATGTGACGTAGTGATCATTTGTGTTCCTACGCCTTTAACCATTACCCGCGATCCGGATATTTCTTACATCAAAGCCTCCACAGCATCAATTGCCAGCTATCTCCACCCGGGGCAATTAATCACTTTAGAAAGCACAACCTATCCAGGAACCACAGAGGAGGTAATTCTCCCCTTATTGGAAAAGGCGGGGCTCAAGGTAGGCAAGGACTTCTTCCTCGCCTTCTCACCGGAACGCGTCGATCCGGGCAATAAACGCTTTAGCACGAAAAATACCTCTAAAGTTGTGGGTGGGATGACCCCAGTTTGCTTAGAGATTGCTTATGCGCTTTATATTCAGACGATAGCTAATGTCGTTCCGGTCTCTTCACCTGCCGCCGCAGAGCTGACCAAAGTCTTTGAAAACACTTACCGGGCCGTTAACATTGCCATGGTGAATGAATTGATGATGCTCTGTGACCGCATGGGAATTGATATCTGGGAAGTCGTGGAAGCCGCCGGAACAAAACCGTTTGGCATCCAGACATTTTACCCAGGACCGGGCGTGGGTGGTCACTGTATCCCGATCGATCCGTTCTATCTTACTTGGAAAGCGCGTGAATACGATTTCCATACCCGTTTCATCGAACTTGCCGGGGAAGTAAATGTCGAAGTTTCTTATTATGTTGTCAATAGAGTCGTTCGGGCTCTGAATAATGAAAACATGAGTTTGAAAGACGCTAAAATCTTCGTCCTCGGTGTAGCCTACAAAAAAGACATCGATGATATGCGCGAATCTCCAGCTTTGAAAATCATCGAACTCTTGCGTAAACAAGGGGCTAATATCACCTATCATGACCCTTATATTCCGGTTATCGAGCCCCATGGTGGCAGCACAATCCATTTAGAGAGCGTGCCGTTGACAGATGAGGCCCTCGCTAAAGCGGATGGTGTGTTGATCCTAACAGATCATAGTGCGATTGATTATGAGCGCGTTGTTGCCAAGGCCAAACTCGTAGTGGATACTCGCAACGCTACGAAGGACGTGCTCGAGAATCGCGAAAAGATTGTTAAAATTTAACTGCATATAAATTACCACTATATGAAGCTTAGAGAGACATATAGGTTTAAGGGGAATCGGTAGATTCCCCTTAAACCTATATGTAGAGAGCAGATCGCGTTTTCCCAACAAAAAAAGAAAAGAGTTGTTGATTACGATGGTTATGAATAAAGAGCAAAAAATTCGTTTTGCGATCATTGGCTGTGGGCGAATCGCCCCCAAACATGCGGAGTCCATAGCAGCGCTTCCTGAGGCAGAACTGGTCGCAGTTTGTGATATCGTGCCGGAGCTGGCTCAGGCCTTTGCCGACAAATATAAGGCAGAACCCTATACCGATTACCTGGAAATGCTCAAGCGAGCCGACATTGATGTCGTCACCATAGCGACACCAAGTGGTTTACATGCTGAAATTGGGATTGCTGCAGCCGAAGCAGGCAAGCACATCCTCGTAGAAAAACCCATGGCCATGACGTTAAAAACTGCAGATGCTATGATTGCAGCTTGCCACAAAGCAGGCGTTAAATTAGGGGTTATTCATCAGAATCGTTTTAATGACTCGATTAAACTCCTGCGCAAGGCCTTGGAGGCTGGACGTCTCGGGAAATTAACCCATGGACAAGCTACCGTTCGTTGGAATCGGAATGATAATTATTATACCCAAGCACCGTGGCGTGGAACCAAGCTCCAGGACGGTGGAGTTCTTATGAACCAGTCGATTCATAACATCGACCTTTTACAGTGGACATTTGGGCCGGTAGAATCCGTTTTTGGTTATACAGCGACATTTATGCGCAAAATTGAAATGGAAGATATGGGTGCGGCTGTTATCAAGTTTAAAAGTGGTGCCATAGGACTGATTGAAGCAGCCTCAACGATCTATCCTAAAAATATTGAAGAAACCTTGAACGTCTTTGGCGAGACGGGATCAGTCATCGTCGGTGGTATCGCAGTGAACCGAATCGAGGTCTGGGAATTGCCCGACAGCGTTGAAGAGAAAAAGGAGATCTTCGCTAGTCAGGCAGGGGATCCGCCGACAGTTTACGGTTTTGGACATCGGGAATTGATTTCGGACCTTATTCAAGCAATTCGAGACGACCGGGAACCAGCGATTCCAGGCGAAGAAGGACGCAAAGCTTTAGAGATTATCTTAGCGATTTATAAGTGCCAGGAGACGAAAGCGCCGGTTGTGTTTCCTCTCATAGACTAATCAGCAGTTTTGGTTTTTCAAAGCTAGGAACTAAAAGCAGGAACTCTCCCTGAGGGAATGGACGCCCCTGAATGACTAAGGGGAATGAATTTGCGAAAGGAGCAATTAATAATGACTCAAAATCAGATGATCTCCTCGAGTGCAAACGTACCCTCGAATGTAAACGTACCCTCGAGTACAATAGTTGGGCCGTTTTGCGTACTTGGAGAAAATGTCGTGCTCGGGGAAAACGTAGTCCTGGGAGTTGGATGTGTGCTTGGCGTCGGAGTTAAGGTTGGGGCCGGCAGCGAGCTTGGTAACTATGTCAGCATCGGCACAGGCAGCGAATTAGGTCTTCGGACCCGCATTGGGGATCACACGACAATCTACCCCCAAGTGCAGCTGGGAGATGATGGCTTCATCGGCAGCAACTCGTCACTGGGACGTTTACCAAAGGCTGCGGCTACGAGTACGGTTAAAGCCCATGCAGATTTACCTCCTCTTCGAATGGGAAATGGCTTTACAGTTGGCTGCTCGGCCGTCCTTTATGCTGGGACGAGCTATGCGGATGAGGCCTTCGTCGGAGACGGAGCTGTCGTCAGGGAGAGATGCTCAATTGGGCAGAATGTAGTGATCGGTTCAGGCGTAGGCGTGGAAAATGACACTAAAATTGGGGCATTCACCAAAATCCAGACAGGTTCTTATATTACAGCTTATATGGAAATCGAAGAACGAGTGTTTATCGCACCCATGGTCACGACGACGAATGACAATTTTATGGGTCGTACCGAAAAACGTTTTCAAGCCATCAAAGGTCCGACCATTCAACGCGGAGCTCGTATCGGTGGCGGGGCAATCCTTTTGCCGGGTGTGAAGGTTGCCCCCGAGACCTTTGTGGCTGCAGGCGCTTTGGTGACCAAGGATACGGTGGCAAGACGTATAGTGAAAGGATTCCCGGCCAAAGAGGTGGGAGATGTTGCGGAAGAGGAACTCTTACCATGTTATCTTAAGCCTTGAACAACAAGAACAGATCGTGGCGTTAATTAAAGGGTAAGGCAGGCAAGGAGGAGAAAGATGTATTGGAACATAGGGGTTACTCGTGCTAACTCAAATAAATTGCTACTCATAATTGCGATCATGTTATCGGCTCTGCTTTTACCCTCATTAGAGATTCGTCCGTTTTGGCCGCGCGTTCGTTTGGATGATGCTCTTATTTTTGGAGCCTTTGCGCTCAATCTGCTCTGGCAAATAACCCAGCGTTTTCACTCGAGCTACGATCTTGAATTGACGGATCATGAAGGACAGAGTCGAGGCCTGAGGGTCGTAACGAAGGTTTTTCTGCTTTTCTTAGCGTCAATCATTCTCTCCAATCTCTTTGCCGTAATGTTCCTGCACGGGTCCATCGGCATCCGGGATATAATGGAAGTCGTCACGTTTGCAAAATACTATTTGATTATCACGCTAGCCCTGGCCTTGGATTTACAGGAAGGCGAGTTCGCTGGGTTGCGGAAAGCATTTCTGGTTGGGTTTGGCATAATCCTCGTACTTTCCTGGAGTCAATTTCTAAATCTAGCCAATGCCAATGCCTGGCTGACCCCCTTCTTTGCCCAGTCTCACTTGGATAACCTGGTGAATGCCAATCCACCGCGTGTTTTAGGGACGTTTGATAACCCGAATGTAATGGGTATTGTGTCCGTTCTAATGTTGTCTTTGTTTGTGACTTGGTTTTATTTCCAAAGAAACGAGCGCACAAGAGCGTTGCTGCTTTTTGTGGCGACAGGACTGACGCTTAAACTGACGTTTATGACCATTTCGCGCACAGCCCTCTTAGCAACGGCGCTAGTGCTTACCTTCTTAAGTCTCTGGGCAATGATTAAATTCCATTGGAAAAAAGAGGTTCTTTTGAAAGTAGGCATACTATTACTTTTAACTTTAACGATTTTTTTCACCTCGCCGCGCGATTTTGTGTCGCGGATGAATGAGGGAACGAACTTTAACACGAGTACTTCGGCTCAAGGGCACATGTTGCGGGCGGGCAGTGCCTTGTATTATATCCACCTCTCCCCAATTTTAGGTTGGGGTACGGCTAAAGACACTATGACCACCCTCGTAGATAATGAATATGCTTTGATAACCCGGCGTTACGGTATTATCGGCTTAGCTATGTACCTCTGGCTTTTCCTCCGACCAGCCAAAGCAGCACTGCAGAGGGGAAGATTATTTAACGCCTATACCTACGAACCGGGGATGCGAGAAAATAAGTCTTTGCTAGGTGTTGCTTTTGTGGCGACTACGCTGGCGCTGCTCGTGTATAACCTTACCGCAGGAACTATTTACAATCTCCAGTTAATGACGTTAGTTGCTGTTTTTATGGGTATAATTTACAGAACAGAAGGGGAAAGCGCTTGAAAGTCTGTATCTTAACCACAGCCCACTCTCCCTTCGATGAGCGAATTTTTCATAAGGAGGCCCGCAGCTTAGCGGAAGCGGGCTATGAAGTGGTCATAGTGGCCCCTCATGAAAGGTCGGAAATGAAAGCAGGAATTCGGATTCAAGCTGTGAGGCCGCTTTCCTCTCGGCTGGATCGAATTTGGCGGCTCAAAGCCATCTATCGGGCGGCACGTCAGGAAAATGCAGACATCTATCATTTTCATGATCCGGACTTGATTCCGGTGGCCTTATGGTTGAGTCGCAAGCAGCGCAAACCAGTAGTTTATGATGTCCATGAATATTATGGTGATAGTCTGCTCACCCGCTATTGGCTGCCCAAGCCCTTGCGCAAGTCTGTCGCGTGGACTGTGGATCATGTGGAAAAATGGGCGGCGCGTTCGTTTGCTGGGATTATTACGGTTAACGGCCATATGGCTGAGCTTTTTCGCCGCCAGAACCCGGAAGGGGAAATCCTTCATAACTATCCGCTCCAGCGTCAATTCGAATTTCCGCGCCCGGTAAAAGTAAAACCCCCGGTCATTTTATATCTCGGCGGGATTAACCGGGAACGAGGCCTCGAAGTTATCCTCCGGGCCATGGTAGTTGTAAGTAAGAGCTATCCGGAAGCAGTTTGTGAACTGGTAGGCCCGGCTGAGACGGAGGATTTAGGACCGGAATTTTCTGATCTTACCCCTTGGTTAGAACAGGGCAAGATACATTTTAGGGGAAAAGTTCCCTACGAGCAGGTCCCGGAACTTTTGGCCAAGAGTTCGATTGCCCTCGTGCCTTTACTGCCAACTCTGAATTATCAAAAGGCGATCCCGGTCAAACTTTTAGAATACATGGCGGCAGGTCTCCCCGTGATTGGCTCCCGTTTTGGCTATATTGAAGAAATCATTGCCAAGAATCAGTGCGGTCTACTCACAGAGCCCGGTAATCCCGAAAGCCTGGCCCGTGATATTTGTGCCTTATTGGCGGATCCACAGCAGGCCTTAAGCTACGGTCAAAACGGCTGGGATGCTTTTCACCGCGAATATACTTGGGAAAAAGAACAACATAAACTTTTAAGCTTATATGAGCGAATCCTGGCAGTGAGGGATAAGTAAGATGCGTGTTTTAATCCTTTCCCATATGTACCCGAATCGAGTTGGCCCGGTAGGCGGGATCTTCGTCCGCCAGCAGGCCCAAGCTTTAGCGCGTCTGGGCGTAGAAGTGAACGTTGTCGCTCCGATACCATGGGTGCCGGGGTTTATGACCGGACGTGGGAAATGGGGAGGTTACCCTTTGGTTCCCTTTGCGGAGCAACCGGATGGGTTTGCTGTCAGGCACCCTCGGGTGCTGGAATTTCCCCGCTCCCTCTTTTTCGAATACTACCCCCAAACCTATGCTTGGGGAATCGAGCGGGTCGTTACTGAACAAATCGCCCGTGGGGTAGATCTTATTCATGCCCATGTCGCTCATCCGGATGGAGCTGCGGCCTTAAGATTTGGCCGGAAATATAAGATCCCGGTCGTGGTCACGGTTCATGGTCAGGATTTTGCGTATACCTTACAGCGCAGTCAAACCTGTGCGAAGAGTGTGCGGGCTACGTTGCAGGGAGCGTCAGGGGTCATCTTAGTGAGCGCTAAGCTCAAAACCCAATATGGTCTGGAAACTTGGGCGGACCAGCTCGAGAAATACAGGGTTATCTATAACGGCGTGGATCTTGAGGACGTAGTCCAACAACCGGGACCGCAGGGGAATGATTCAGAGCCGGGCACGAAAACCTCGGGACAGATTCTGCTTACAGTCGGCTTTCTGCGCCCGGACAAAGGACATGCCGTGGTTTTAAAAGCACTTCCGGAGTTGATCCGCCAATTTCCCGATTTAGAATATCGGATCGTGGGGGACGGAACGGAACGGCCCAAGCTGGAGGCACTCGCGCAAGCATTAGGTATAGGCCGACAGGTCGTGTTTTTGGGAAGTTTACCCCATCCGGAAGCCATGACTGAAATGGCTCAATGTGATACGTTCATTCTGCCAAGTTGGAATGAAGCCTTTGGGGTCGTGTATTTAGAGGCGATGGCCTATGGCAAGCCGATTATCGGCACGACCGAAGAGGGGATCTCAGAGATCCTTGCCCAAGAGGACGTTGGCAAAGCCGTTCCAGCCAGAGATGTTGCGGCCCTCACCGCGGCGATTCGTGGGCTTTTGGAAAATCCACAAGCAGCACAGGCGATGGGAGCCCGTGGCAAGGAGCTTGTCACTCGCCGGTTTACCTGGGACTACAATGCCCGGCAGACGCTCCAGATGTATAAAGAAATCGTTAATCACTAGAAGGGAGGACCCCAGTGGAACTTCGTTTAGTCCTTAAGAATGCTGCGGCTTTAAGCGTGGCCAGTGTGCTTTCCAAAGTGATTACTGCTGTTGTGGCAATTGCGGTCGCTCGTTATCTAGGGCCGGATACGTTTGGAGAATACGGCATCGCTCTTGCCTTCGTCAGTACCTTTATCTTATTTGCAGATTTTGGTTTGAGTAACTACATGGTTCAAGAGGGCTCTCTCGATGAGAGTGTTTTACCACTCTATCTGGGCAATACTCTCTTATTTAAAGGATTTACCTTACTGGTCATCTATGCCTTGATGCTCGTCTTAATGCACCCGGCGGGCTATAACCGGTCGATCCAAAGTATGATCATCATTTTTGGTCTGGCGAGCGGCTTAAATGCCTTAGACAGTACAGTTTATAACTATTTTCAGGCCAAACAGCAAATGTATTTCGCGGCTGTCTACCAATTTCTATCCACGTTTCTGATTGGAGCGTTGACGATCTTGGTTGTAATTATGAAGGGGAATGTGGTGATGATCACCGTTTCCCAATTTGTGGCGGCTGCTCTGATTTCACTCATGTTATATGCTCACCTGCGCCGTCACATACGCCTTGAGTTTAATTTGCGCCGCCTAGGTGAGATGATCAGGCGGGGACTGCCTTATGGAGCGGCTGTCATTTTTTTGTATGTCTATTTTCAGATTGACATGCTGATGCTTTCCTTAATGCGTTCGCCCTTTGAAGTAGGAATTTACAAGGCCGCCTATAGTTTGATTGCCGTGCTCTTATTTATTCCGGGAATTTTAACAAGTGTGCTTTACCCAATCTTATTCCAGCTTGGCGTGGAGAGTAAGGAAAAACACCAAGGCACGATTGAAAAGATCTTTAAAGTCCTAAGTGCTGTCGGGATTCCCGGCAGTGTCTTGTTATTTATCTTGGCCAATCCCCTAATCACTTGGCTCTACAAGAATCGTTTTCCCCAATCAATCCCGATTTTGATGCTCTTAAGTTGGTTTTTTGCCCTTGAGTGCTTGAGTTTCTCCTTGGGAGATGTATTGACAACGACCAATCGGCAGTGGACCCGTGCCAAGATTCAAGGGGGTGCCGCTTTGTTAAATATTGCGATTAATCTTTATGCGATTCCTCGGTATGGGATTTATGGAGCGAGTGTGGCAACTCTGATTACCGAACTTTATGTGTTTGTGATGTTCTATGGAACGGTTCGGCTTCAGGTCTATAAAATTCGGATTTGGAGGCAACTCCCCGTCATCTTGTTAGCCTCAATAGCTATGAGCATTGTAGCCTACTTATTGCGCCAGCTTCATCCGCTGGTCTCAGCGGCCAGCGCAGGAATGCTTTACTTAATCATACTGCTTAGTTTGGATAAAGATTTTCAACGCATTGGCGGGTATATTTTAAGTCAGGTAAAGCGTCAGCTTAAAGCAAGGACTTAAGTTAGGCTTTTATATAAATTTTCGTATAAATTGATAATATCTGGGAATCAGAGACCTTCCTTTCATTAATAGAGGTATAACCTAAAATCCCGCATTTTTTTATACCTGCAAGGAGAAACACTGTAAATACGCCTTGGGGAATTCTGAACGGGGAACCACAGATTACACATGAAAAGAACGATAAGAGAAACCACAGATTACACAGATTTCACAGATTAAGAAGGATTAAGTATAGAAAAATAATAATCAATCATCTCAAAGCTACAGGATTAAATCGGCCTTTTATCAGCTTTGGCGAATATCAATTGCGTTACAAGCGATTTATATTTTAGAGCTAAAAATGTATTTTTTAAATCTGTGTTAATCTGTGTAATGTGTGGTTATATAATTTTGGAACAACAGACAAAGGATAAAGGGGATGGAGAATGTGGAACGGGATTCACAGACCTATGCCATTATTGGTGCAGCAATGGAGGTACACCGGACACTTGGACCAGGGTTTCTCGAAGCGGTTTATCAGGGTTAAAACGAGGCCTTTTAATTAACTTTGGCGATCATCAATTGAGTTACAAGCGATTTGTAGTTTGGAGCCAAAATATATTTATTGATTCCGCTGTTCGACAAGTCTAAAAACGTTATAAAATATCAAGTCACTGCAATTATTTTTGTGTCATCCTGAGCGAGAGCGAAGGATCTAGAGCTTTAAGATCCTTCGCTTCGCTCAGGATGACAATAAAACGTGATATTAATAGCATAACAAGGGGTTTCTGCAGCGGAATCATTTATTCTGTATTTATTCTGTGTTAATCTGTGTAATCTGTGGTTGATTAACTGAGTACCACCAAAATGCCAGTAAAATCAGGAACACCTACTTAAAGAAGTGGGAGTCTCGTATTTAGATAAAGCGAGGAGCTAAAATTATGAAAATAATTACCGTACTGGGTGCTAGACCTCAATTTATTAAAGCCGCCCCTCTTTCCGAGGTTCTCAGAAAAAATCACGAGGAAAAGATTGTCCATACCGGGCAGCATTATGATTACCAGATGTCCAGTGTGTTCTTCGAAGAATTGGGAATTCCCAGACCAGACTATTTTTTAGGGGTTGGCTCAAAGCGACATGGCGCTCAAACCGGCGAGATGTTAACCGGTGTAGAAGAGGTGCTTCTCAAGGAAAAACCCGACTGGGTTCTCGTCTATGGGGATACGAACTCCACCTTAGCTGGGGCGCTGGCCGCTGCCAAGCTCCATATTCCAATCGCCCATGTTGAAGCTGGTCTGCGCAGCTATAATCGCCAAATGCCAGAAGAAGTGAACCGCGTGTTGACGGATCATGTCGCTAGCTTGTTGTTTTGCCCGACGGATCAAGCAGTCAGGAATCTCGCTCGCGAAGGCCTGACAGAAGGTGTTATACGGACTGGAGATGTCATGGCCGATGCTCTTTATTACCATGCTCGACGAGCAGAAGAACGAACGATCGAAAACGTCCTATATAAGAAAAAAGCCTACCTTTTGGCCACCGTCCACCGCGCTGAAAATACCGATGACCCCAAGCGGCTGGCCGGGATCTTTAACGCCTTTGCCCGGATTGAGGGACAAATTGTGCTCCCTCTGCATCCCCGCACCAAGAAGCTCCTCTCAGCTCACCAAATCTCGATTCCAAGCAACGTAGAAGTCATCGAACCGGTGGGATATTTGCAGATGATCCTTTTAGAAAAAGAAGCGGAACTTATCCTGACAGATTCCGGCGGTGTGCAGAAAGAAGCCTATCTTTGGCAAGTTCCTTGTGTGACCTTGCGGGATGAAACAGAGTGGGTAGAGACCGTGCAGACGGGTTGGAATACACTGGCAGGTGCCAATATCGAGGAGATTGTGGCGGCCGTGGCACGTTACCGCCACAACCCCTTACCACCCTATTTGGAAAATCTTTATGGCAACGGCCGAGCCAGTGAAGAGATTGTGCTGGCGATGGAGGAAAGAGGGGGAGCTTCGTGAGCGAAGCACAAGCTAAGGTTTGCGGATCAGGGCAAATTGGCTATTATGTTTCAGCGCAGTTAGAGTCAATTTACCGGGAGATCGCGGGTCTCTTGGGCGTCTCTTTGGGTACGAATTTGAGGGTTGTCTTTGAGACGGAGAAGGAAGCTCGAGTAGGAGCCCCGCTTTCGGACAACGAGGCAAGCTGGGATTACGCTGTGATTTTAGTGGATGGAATTTCTCTCTCCTATTTAAAGTGTCTGGCAGGAAACCCTCTGATTTTAGTCTGTGGACCAGTAAGTGGGGAAAACCCCAGCCTCCGCCTCAAGACGTTAGCTTTTAATCTGGGGCAAGAGGGGACTCGCCTGCTTATGGACGGGCGAGAGTATTCGGAAAAAGATGTCAGTCGGCCTAGTCTCGATCTAATGCTCGAGGAAATTCGCAAGGTCTTACACCAAGAAGTCAAAAACTACTTAGAACTCCCACCCATCCCCTGGGGATATGCTTATGCCATGACCTTAACCCATGACATTGATATCTTAAGTCTCAAGGAAATGCCCATTGCTCGCACCTTTCTGGGTTATTTCTACCGCAGTTCTGTCTTGAATTGGAAACGTTGGCGTGCGGGAAAAGTGGAGACGTCCGAACACTTCCGCACGATTTGGGAAATGGCAAGGACCTGGGCTGCGAAGTTTGGTCTGGGGCAAGACGTCTGGCAACGGGCCTTGCCAACCCTGCTGGCACTGGAGAAACGCTTGGGGGTGCGATCAAGTCTTTATTTTATGTCCTTTCCCGAGCAACCCGGTATTCTTCCGGAACACTTAAGAAAAGATAAAGAGCATGATAAAGAAAAAGAAACCAATAGTGCCCCCGCAAATCGAGCTTCGTTTTATGATGTAGCTCAGCATAAAAACTTGCTCACCAGCTTAGAAGCAGGAGGCTGGGAAGCTGGGGTCCATGGAATTGATGCTTGGCATGACGTCCCAGCGGCTCGAGCAGAACATGGCCGCATTGCTGGTCTGACTGGGCAAGCTGAGATTGGGATACGCATGCACTGGCTTTACTTTCAGTCGCCCGATTCCTTTCGGGTGTTGGAAGAAGGCGGGTTTCAATACGATTCAACCTTTGGGTTTAATGAAGTGGTTGGCTTTCGGGCCGGGACCCTTCAACCCTATCATCCCTTAAATTGTCAAACCCTGTGGGAACTTCCGCTCCATATCCAAGACGGTGCTCTAATGGGGGAGGAATACTTTGACCTGAATCGGGAAGACGCTTTCCATAAGGCCAAACCGATCCTGGACTGGGCCAAGCGCTGCGGCGGAGCAGTTAGTCTGCTCTGGCATAATCAGAGTTTTACAGCTCCCCGTTTTTGGGGAGAAGTCTATGAACGCCTGATTGCCCAAGGCAGAAGAGACGGTGCCTGGATTGCCGTTCCCCGGGATGTCTTGCGGTGGTTTACTATAAGGCGCAAGAGTGAGGCAATACTTACTATAGAAGGAACGCAGTGGCGGATTGCGTGGACGGCCGATCCGGCAGCCCCGTCGGCACCACAGATCCCACCCCTTCGGATTCGCCTGCATCTTGAACCGAGCAGAGTTCAGTCGGCTTCTGTGCCCTACGAGGTGGGAATAGGTTATATTGATTTTCCGGCCCAGACCCTTGTTACGCTGGAAGTGGAGGGAGAGGATTAACATGGGATTTCTGCTCTTAAAATGGGTATTTTTTCTGCTTAGCGTTGGCACGGTAATTTATTTTGGTTGGAAAAAACCAGTGTTTTTGCCCTCGTTACTGGCTGGGGCGGTCGCTTTCGACATTTCCATCACTTGGTTTCCTGCGTTGGGGCCACTCGGCACCCAGCCGGGCAGTCTCAGTTTGGCTCGTCTTTTCACCATCGGGGTCATCGGGGCGGCTCTGGTGCGCCTGTGGCTAGAACCCGAGCGACGCCAGGCACTAAAAGCAATACTTAATCATTACTTATCCCGAGCCTTGCTGATTTACATAGCAGTCGGGGCTTTTAGCCTCCTATATTCTATTGGCCGAGGACAAACAATCGTCGAAGTCATGCGCTTAGTGACGTTATTCCTGCTCTATCTAAGCATTTGCCTGCTTGTAGAGCGGAAACATGCCTTGCTCCCTTTTCAGGTCGTCCATTGGGTCGGGGTCGCACTGGTCCCACTCACTCTTTATGAAGGAATGACCAAGCATTTTATCTGGCGGGGATACTTGGCCGAGGGGGAGATCGCTCGGGTTAATGCGACCTTTGTGGATCCTAATATTTTTGCCCGCTACCTTGTGTTGGCTATCGTCGCGAATTTAATCCTTCAATACCTAACTACCGTACCCTGGAAACGCAATCTGTATTTTGGAACACTCTTAGGGTTATTGGGGGCGTTGGCCATAACCCTCTCGCGCAGTGGAGTTGTCACCCTGGTTGCTGTCCTCGTGCTCATGATCGTTCTCATTCCACGCCAACGCATGGTGCAACCGATTGGATTTATGGGGTTGATCGGGGTTGCCATCGCGGCTCTGCAGCCGGCCGTCTGGCAGCGGCTGTCTACTTTCCGGGAAGGGTTTGGTGCGTTGGATGCTCAGAGAGCCTATTTATGGAAAGTCGCTGGGGCGATGTTTGTTGACCATCCGCTTTTTGGGGTTGGCTTAGGCGGATTTCAGAAGATGTTCTTAAGCCATTATAGCAGCTATAAGACCGTGATTCCGTATGTTGAAGGGGTCACACTTTCACATACGACCATCTTAACCATTGCAGCGGAACTTGGCCTAATGGGACTGGCTGCCCTGGCGTGGGTTTGGTGGGCTTTAGTGCGGGTATTGCAAGGTTTACGCCGTGAAGGCAGGTCAGATTGTGCCGCCACAGGTCAGGAGGGTCTTGACAGAAATAGGCTCGAACGGTATATTTCCGGGGTGGGTTACTTTGTATGGATTGTTGCGGTTTTCATCAGTTCACAAGCTGAAGCACGGTTTTTTGAAGATCCTATTATCTGGATTAGCATGGGAATGTTGCTTTGTTTATTGGGTAAGGTAGGGAGTGAGAACAGACGTGGGTCTAAAATTACAAGCCATTGAACGTCAAGTATGGCAAGAATTTTTAAACGGGACGAGTCAGGGGTCGCTCTTTCATCGTTGGGAATGGCAAGATATCATCGAAGCGGGATTCGGGGTACGAGTCAACCGCTTGGGTATCGTTGATCAGAATGGGGTTCTCAGGGGTTTGTTGCCTTTAGTGGAGAAGAAGATGAGCTTATTGAGGCTGGCGGGCAGCCCACTATCCGGCGTTGCTACCCCTCACAGCGGCCCCTTAGGTTCGGTTAGCTTGGTTGAGGTTTTAGCGGCACTCGAGGCCTATGCGAGCAAAAAACACCTGGATTATCTTGAACTCTCGCTTCCGGAAGTACAGGAAAAAGACGTCCTCGCACAAAATGGGTATACCGTTCAGGAACTAAGCACCTTGGATTTACACATCCCAGCGGACGTGGAAGCACTCTGGAACGGGCTTGAAGTGCGTTGCCGCACTGCCGTACGTAAAGCAGAAAAATCCGGGGTAGAAGTGGTTGAACCCCAGACCCTTGAAGAATGGTTGGATCCGTACTATGAACTCTCCTGCGGTGTTTATCGTCGTCAGGAAAAGGAGCCTCCCTTTAGCAAAGCATACTTCAGGGCACTTTGGCAGAACCTGTATCCAAGCGGGGATTTGCTCGTTTTGCTGGCTCGTTATGAAGGCAAGATTATTGCTGGCCAAATTTTCCCTCGGGATCGCGAGGTTGGTTATTATCTGGACGGAGTTTCCGATCGAGAGTACAATAAAGTCGCTCCCAATAATATCTTGCAGTGGGAGTACCTAAAACGGGCCCAAACGCTGGGCATTCAGCTCTACGATATGGTGGGGGCTAATATCCCCAGTATTGCTAAATTTAAAAAGAGTTTTGGCAGCACGGAGCGCAGTTATCTCTATGCATACCGCAACCGGAGCCTTGCGGCGCGTGTCGGCCGGACAGTTTATGTCAAACATAGCCAAACGATTAAGAAATTTCTGAAACGCTCATGATTATGGGTTTAAAGGAGCGGCGGTCTAAGTGCGGATTTTAATGCTAACACAATACTTCCCCCCAGAATCCGGGGCGGCACAGGTTCGCCTCAAGGAACTTGCCAAAGGATTACAGCGGAACGGACATCAGGTTACGGTAGTCACTGCGTTTCCCAATCATCCCAGTGGCGTGATCCCCCCGGAATATCGCGGCCATTGGCGGATGAAGGATGAGGTCGATGGGATACCAGTTTGGCGAACCTGGATTTATCCGGTGCAGCGGGGACGGTTTTGGAAGCGCTTACTTAATTATTTTTCCTTTGTCTTTTCCTCCTGCTGGGGTTTAAGTAAAGCAGGTAAACAAGATCTCCTGTTTTTTGAATCCCCACCGCTCTTTCTTGGCATCACAGCCTTGATTTATGGCGGGCTGACCCGTACCCGCATTATTATGAACATCTCGGATCTCTGGCCGGAATCAGCGGTTGCGCTGGGACTCGTCAACAGCCAATGGATGATTAAAGCGGCAGAGAGACTGGAAAAACTACTCTACCGCAAAGCCTGGAAGATATCTTGTCAAACGGAAGGGATTCAGACATCGTTGGTGCAGCGGGGCGTGCCCAAGGGTAAAGTAACCTTTTTACCAAACGGGGTGAACCTCGACCTTTTTGCCCCGCGCGAGCGGGATGTGGCGATGGCCACGCAGCTGGGTATCAAAAGCGAGGACTTCGTTTTGATTTACGCCGGAACCATGGGTTATGCCCAGGGCCTTGAATCCGTCCTGCGCGCGGCGGAATTACTCAAAGCTAAGACAGATATACGCTTCTTATTTGTGGGCGATGGCACAGAGAAGCCAATGCTCGAAGCGCTCGTCAAGGAAAAAGGTTTAGCCAAGGTAAGTTTTGTCGACTTTCAACCGGTTCAGGAAATGCCGAGATATTTCTCCTTATCCTCCGCCAGTATTGTTCCTTTAAAGAAAAATAAGCTCTTCGAGGGAGCCCGGCCCTCGAAAATGTTCCCCGCGCTCGGTTCAGCAGTTCCAGTAATTTATTCCGGAGAAGGAGAAGCCGCGGAACTGGTTCTGGCTTCAGGCGGCGGGGTGGTCGTTGAACCAGAGAACAGCCAAGCTTTAGCACAAGCTATACTCGAATTGAAGGATAACCCTAACCGCTCGGCCATGGGTCAGCAAGGACGACAATTTGTCAAAGAACACTACACTTGGTCAGAAATTATCCAGCGTTGGCTCAAAGACTTGGGGATTTAATAGAAGGCAGAGCACCTGGTGAAGGAAGGAGATTAACGAATGAGTCAGAGATCTGCGCAATCCTCGCTAAGTAAAGAACGCAACTATTCTCAGTGGCAACTTGTTCTGAAGCGTCTACTTGACCTCTTAGTTGCTGCGCTGCTCTTGGTGATTATATCCCCGCTCTGGCTTTTGATTGTGCTCTGGATTCGCGCAGATTCTTCAGGAGCGGCCATTTTTACCCAAACACGTGTGGGACTCCAGGGCAAGCCCTATACTATTTACAAGTTCCGGACGATGATTCCGAATGCGGATGACTTAATTAAGTCCAGGCTGGAAAACGTGACGGACATAGAAAACTTTGTTTTCCAAGCGCAAGATGATCCCCGGATAACACGCAGTGGCAAGTTCTTGCGTAAAACCAGTTTGGACGAATTGCCACAGCTTCTTAATATTTTCCGTGGCAATATGAGTCTGGTCGGACCCCGCCCTGAAGTTCCGGATATCGCAAAACACTACACACCAGAACAACGCCTGCGTCTCAATGTCTTGCCCGGGGTCACTGGATTGGCCCAGGTGAACGGACGGAGTGAGCTGAGCTTGGGAGAAACCCTGGCCTATGATGTGGAGTACGTTAGGCGCTGGAATCTGGGCTTGGATCTGTTAATTCTTTGGAAAACGTTTGCTGTTGTCTTCTCCGGTAAAGGGGCGTACTGATTCGTCAAGAAACAGTCCTCTCAATATTTGGTTTTGACTTGCGCGGAACGAAAGCAGCCTTAACGGGCTGCTTTTTAGATATTTCTTTTCCTGGATAGTTATGGTAATATATAGGAAAATGGGAAGGGTAGGCGCTCGTTATGTCTTTACCAGAAGAAAACAAAAAACATACCTACGCCGATTACTTAACCTGGCCGGAAAATGAACGATGGGAAATAATTGACGGAGTATCCTATAGGCAATCTGCCCCTAAATGGCAACATCAAAGCATATCTGGGGAACTTTATAGGCAAATATCAAACTACTTGGTTGATAAGCCTTGCAGAGTGTTCGCAGCACCCTTCGACTTATGCCTGATAGAACAGAATGAAGATGACGGTGAGATTTCAAATATTGTGCAACCGGATATTGTCATAGTATGTGATGGAACGAAACTTAGGAAAACCGGGTATTTCGGAGTGCCGAATCTAATCATCGAAATCTCTTCACCAGCAACGACCAGATTGGATAGGGTAGTAAAGTTCAATAAATATGAAAAAGCTGGCGTTCAAGAATATTGGATTGTAGAACCAGACGGCAAATATGTATACGTATTTACATTACAAGAAAACAATCGCTACGGCCGACCAGGAGCATACACTGAGGAAGATAAAGTGCCAATATCTGTTTTTACGGATTTCACAGTGGATTTGAAACCAGTGTTTGCTGGTGTGTGAATAAGCTAATTCGGAGTTAAAGAATCCTCCCGCTGACAGGTGTGTTCCTGTCAGCGGGAGGATTTTGCTTATTCGAGAATTCGAGAATGTTTAAAAAGTTGTAGGAGGAACTGGCTTCTTTCTTGTCGAATAGGGATGGAATGTAGTTTCCTAAAATCCCGCATTTTTTTATACCTACAAGGAGAAACACTGTAAATACGCCTTGGGGAATTCCGAACGGGGAACCACAGATTACACAGATTACACAGATTAAGAACGATTAGTATAGAAACACACAGACAAAGGATAAAGGGGATATTGAGTTACAAGCGATTTGTAGTTTAGAGCCAAAATGTATTTTTTAAATCTGTGTTAATCTGTGTAATCTGTGGTTGATTAACTGAGTACCTACAAAACCACCAAAATGCCAGTGAAATCAGGGCTTATTAATGTAGGTATAATTTTTCACGGGAATCAAGGTAGTTTATGACTTAGCAAACAAGAAAGAAGGATTAGAAAGTATGGGTTCACGCCAACTGCAAAAAATAATTGCAGTATTAATCACAGGGCTCTTTTTTACGCAGTTAATTCCGGTCAAACCAGTTTCAGCGGCTGTCGATCATACTGCTTACTACGATAGTATCGGCAAGAAAATAGAGGTTATGGCCAATAAATACAACATTCCGCCGGTACTGCTGAAATCCATTGCCTGGATGGAGAGTGGTTGGAAACAAGATCAATTAGATGCCTCAGGACAACCTTTACCAGATCAACCGTTAATAGGGAGCGATGGGATAGGAATTGGAATTATGCAAATTTCCTCTTATAGCCCCACTGATCAAGTAACCATAAATAAATTGAAAAACGATATTGACTATAATCTTGAAATGGGTTGCCAAATGCTTAACCAGAAATGGCGAGCTTATCCCAAGATAGGAAATGGAGATCGCAACGTTTTAGAAAACTGGTATTTGGCAGTGTGGGGTTATAACTGTTGGGGTGCCAGAAATAACCCCAATAACCTGACAGGTAAATCAGCCTATCAAGATTCAATCTTTAGCCTCATGGGACAAAAATACAATAGTGCAATTACGTTTGCTCCCGGAGCTACAATCTTCCCAGAATCCCTTTTACCACTGATGGATCCCCCTAGTTTATCCAGTCGCTGGAGTACACCAACTACGACGCATCAAGGAGATCTTGCGAGTGATCCGACAGTTTTGATTTCGAGCGGCGGAGGCTCTGGTACGGATGCCGCCAATGGTGATTATTGGTACAATTTCCACCTCGATTCCAAACCGAGAGGGGATTATTACCTACAGGCCCTAGGGTTTTACAATTCAGCCTATGATAGCCCTTTACTCACGGATAAATCAAGCGTCTCACAGAAAATTATTAGCACTTATGGTCAACTCTTGGATGCAGCAGATACGTTGATCCTTAACCAGACAGACTCTGCGGATGCCAGTGCCGCTAAATACTACTGGGCCGTCCTGCAGGGGCCCAATCTGGATGCCGGAATTACAGAACGGGCTAAAACTAGTCTGCACAGCGCCTTAGACAAGTTGATAGGTGAGGCAGATACTTTGGCTGGTGATGGAACAGATCCCTCTGTCGTGAGTGCTGCTCAGGACTATGGCATTGTGCTGCAGGGCTCAAGTCTGGATACTGACATCTCAGATCGAGCGAAAACTGGTCTCCTTAGTGCCTATAACAAACTCTTAGCAGAAGCAGATAAATTGGTCCTGGAAGGAACAACCTCCTCGAACACAACTGCCGCTAAATACTATTCGACTGTTCTGCAAGGACTGAGTCTGGATACCGATTTGACAGAACGGGCTAAAATAGGTTTACAACAAACGACTCAGTCAACAACACCAACAACACCAACAACACCTACGACACCGACAACTCCCACGATACCTAAGTTTTCAGCGCTCGTCCGAATTGAAGGCACAGACAGTGTGGATACTTCGATCCGGCAAGCCTTAACCGGTTGGCCACAAGGAGCTTCCACAGTCGTATTAGCTCGTTCCGACGATTTTCCAGATGCTCTGGCCGGGGTCCCTTTGGCTGCTCAGCTGGATGCCCCAGTACTCTTAACCAATCCCCAAGGGTTGGATAGCCGTGTCCAAGCAGCACTTAAGGCACTTAAACCTGGCAAGGTCTACCTATTAGGCGGAGAGGGAGCTTTAAGCGCTAAAGTCAGTACGGACTTAAAGGCGCTGGGGTGGGACTCCGGGAAACAGATTCGGCTCAGCGGAGTGAATCGTTATGCGACAGCGGTCAACATCGCCCAGGCGATCACAGGAGCACAGAACCCAACGATCGCCCTTGCTACCGGTGATAATTTTCCGGACGCTCTCAGCATTGCCTCGTTTGCTGGTCAGCAGAAAATGCCCGTGTTACTCATCTCCAAAACCCAAGTCCCACAGGAAACCTTGGCTGAACTGAAATTAATAAAACCCGCTCAGGTTTATCTCATTGGTGGAGAAGGGGTCATTTCAGCGACAGTTGCGCAGAAGATTAAGTCAAGCTTAAACTTGTCCTCAGCCAACGTTATTCGCTTAGCAGGAGCTTCCCGCTATGAAACCATGGCGGCGGTAGGAAAAGCCTTTGCAGGAGATATCAAGGGCATGAGTTTCGCCACAGGGGAGGACTTTCCCAATGCTCTGACAGGAGCCGCCTTAGCCGCTCACCAAAATCAGACCCTGATCCTGCTCCCGACGACGTCCTTAGCAGATTATCCGGAACTGAAAGAACTCATCACCAGCCATTTGGCGCAATCAGCAACCCAACCCTATCTTAGCGGAGATGATACGGCAATCCCGCAGGGCATAGAAGATGAGTTAAACAACATACTAGAAGGGCAATAAACGCACACTTAAAAATAACCTTGATTCCCGTGAAAAATTATACCTGATTCCGCTGTTCGACAAGTCTAAAAACGTTATGAAATATCAAGTCACTGCAATTATTTTTGTGTCATCCTGAGCGAAGCGAAGGATCTAGAGCTTTAAGATCCTTCGCTTCGCTCAGGATGACAATAAAACGTGATATTAATAGCATAACAAGGGGTTTCTGCAGCGGAATCATACCTACATTAATAAGCCTTGATTTTAACCACAGATTACACAGATTAACACAGATTTAAAAAATACATTTTTAGCTCTAAAATATAAATCGCTTGTAACCAATTGATATTCGCCAAAGCTGATAAAAGGCCGATTTAATCCTGTAGCTTTGAG
>JARLHV010000155.1 GCA_031292055.1 Desulfosporosinus sp. | reverse complement strand
TAAAGCATCCAAACAAAGTCTTTACCCGCAAACAGTTACTTTATCAGATTTGGCAAACGGATTATTGTGGCAACGATGATGTCGTTACGGTTTTAATTAGTCGCTTACGGGAGAAAATTGAACAAAATAAATGCCAACCCTTATTCATTAGAACTTTAAGAGGTGTCGGCTATAAATTCGTCATTGAATGAGGGTTGATCAGTCTTTCCTTGAAGAAGTGGGGTAAATAAAAAAATACGATTAGTATTACTTTCCGGTGGCTCCGGCAAGAGGCTATGGCCTATTTCCAATCAAGCCCGAGCCAAGCAGTTCATTAAAATACTTAAAAGTCCGTCAGGCCAACCTGAGTCAATGGCCCATCTCCAGAGAGCTAGGCGAAGTCGGTTTAATTGGTACTGGAAAGAGATGGCTTGATCTCGGCAACTTCCTTGAACGGCAAAAATATTGTGATCGGTAACGCGGGCGTAGTAATACTTGAAGACCATGAATATGCCGTTAACCGAGGAGCAAAAATTATTGCCGAAATCGTTGGCTATGGTTGCACTAATGATGCGTATCATATTACCGCGCCTGCAGATAGAGGTGAAGGTGGTATGAGATATATGCAGCGAGCAATTAATGATGCAATGATAAAACCATCCGATATTGGATACATTAACGCCCATGATACTTCCACAAATTTAAATGATAAAAATGAGACGGTAGCAATTAAGACGGTATTTGGAAATTATGCATACGAATTACCAATAAGTTCGACTAAATCTATGACTGGCAATCTATTAGGTGCTACAGGGGCTATAGAAGCAATAATCACCGCACTTGCTCTAAACAAAGGGTTTTTGCCCCCAACCATAAATTATAAAACACCGGATCCAGAGTGCGATTTATATTATATAAATTATTAGTTTTATACCAAGATATTTCGTTTATTATTGAAGCAAAAAGCAAATACCATTTAAATTGAGATTATGAATATAGTACTTTTATTGTTAATAAGTTGGGATAAAATTATTAAACTGCATTAAAGGGGGATTAGATCCACATAATGTTGAAAAGATTTAGAAATATGCGAATCAATACTCAATTAACTTTAATTGTCTGCATTGTTGTTACTATTTTAATGGCTTTTTATATAATTTTCGATCTTCATCTACAAACAAACGAAGCTTTGACTAATTTGCATGATAATACAGCTATTCTGGCCTCGGAACTTAATGCCACAACCTACTTTATTTCAAAAAATGTAAGCAAATTGAACACCGACAGCAATGGAAAAGTTGATTATAAAGGTTTTATACCTTCATATGTACTGCGCGGCGTTTCTCAAATCTTTAATATTAATCAAGGTTACTCTTTTAAATGGACAACCTTTAAAGTACGTAGTCCGGTTAATACCCCCGATCCTTTTGAAGTAAACGTTATGAAGGAATTCGCCCAAAATCCAAACTTAAAGGAGTTTACCGGTATTGAAACGGTAAATAGACAAAAAGTTTACCGCTACATGCAGCCTCTGTATTATGAACAGCAATGCTTGCAGTGTCACGGCGAACCAGCCGGAGCTATTGATATTTCCGGATTCCCCAAAGAGGGAGGCCATCTTGGTAGCTTTGCCGGGGCGATTAGTATTTCCGTCCCTCTCGATCAAATGTACCAAAACTTACACAATAGATTTTTTGAGGACATTCTATCGGTTTTCTTATTCCTGCTTACGCTTTCCCTCACAATTTATATCTTTATTCACAAGCAGATCGCGAAGCCATTGACTGTTATGGTCTCGCTAGCCAGTCAGATTGGTGATGGTAAACTGGATATTTCGAACACCAATATAGCTGAAAACTATGAAATCCGTGTTCTCAATGAGAACTTTAACGCGATGGCTGCTAAACTACATAACCTGTATAACAATCTTGAGGCCACGGTGGACGAGCGCACCCGTGAATTACAAAACGTTAATGAAATTCTGAATGCGCACCAGGAATCTTTATGTCAGATCAACGCCAAATTAACTAAAGCCAGCGAGGTCAAATCAGAGTTTATAGCCACAATGAGCCACGAATTGCAAACTCCTTTGACTTCAATTATCGCCTATACGGAAATTATTATGGAAAAATACAATGGCGATAAACAAACGACCGAATATATATACGAAGTATATGAAAGTGCCCATCATTTATTGGATTTAATCACGGATATACTAGACTTTTCAAAAATCGAGAAAAACAAAATACAGTTACACCCTACCATGTTCGTATTTTCGGAAATGACGGAAGTATTAGCCAAAGTATTCCACCCACTTATTCAGAAAAATCACCAGTATTTAACGATCGAAGTACCCCCTGATCTTCCAGTAATTGTCGCGGACAAGAACAAGATTAAACAAGCTCTTATGAACCTCTTGTCTAACGCAATAAAATTCACTCCCCCCGAAGGCCATATCCACTTGCGAGCGACTTACCTCCCTGAGCTAGAATCGATACAAGTCTCTCTAAGCGATACCGGGCGAGGAATAGAAACAACTGATCTTGAGCGTATTTTTGACAAGTTTACACAAGTCGATTCAGGCACTACCCGGGAGTTTAGCGGTTTAGGACTTGGCTTAGCCGTTGCGAAACACCTAATAGAACTACATGGTGGAAGCATTTGGGCCGAAAGTGTAGTTGAGTATGGAAGTACTTTTTATTTTACTTTACCCATATTGGCCCCACGTACAATAAAGTGAGATCCTTATCCTACTTTTTACACCACATTTGCACAAATTGTCTCATCTAGGTACCTTAAAAATTATTCGACAAAAATAATTCATCTGCTATTCTACGATATAAGCATTGACAGCACCCTGCATTTCCAATGACATATATGCAAGGTTCTGGCTGGCGGAAGTTGTATCTTCACTAGACGCGGCGTGTTGCTGTGTAGCAGCAGAAACCGTTTCCGCATGGGTTGCTGTTTCCTTTGTGATATTGGTGATTACATTCATTTTTTCACTTACAATTTGTCCGCTTTCAGAAATACTCTTTACAGAAACAAAAATCTGATTTACTTGTTCCGAGACACTGTTAGCCATCTGATTAACTTCACTGAATATTTGCCCAGCCAGATTTACAATTTCAAAACCCGCTGCTACTTCTTTCTTCCCGTTGTTCATCACTTGTACCGCATCCGCATTACTTTTTGTAATTGATTGAATTATTCCGGCTATTTCTTTCGTCGCAATCTGAGATTGTTCAGCCAACTTTCTGACTTCATCTGCAACCACAGCAAAACCTTTACCGTGTTCACCAGCCCTTGCTGCTTCTATCGCAGCGTTCAAAGCGAGCAAATTGGTTTGTGAAGCTATTTGTGATATCGTATCTACGATTTGTTTTATTTGCAAGGATTGATTATTTAAATCGTCGATAGCTTCATATACAACCTGAGTTGTCTTTTCAATAGTTCCCATTTGTTTAATTGCATTTTTAATATGAGAACTTCCGTTTTCCGCTGTATTTGCAGAATTGTTCGCAAAAGACATAACTTCATCAATATTTGCAACAACCGTTTTTATATCTTCTGACATTTTCCAAATAGCTCTTGATACTTCGTTTGTTTCTCTATGCTGCCTATCAGTGCCATTAGCAATTTCCTGTATAGCTGTGGCAATTTCTGCCGTCGCTTTTGCTGCCTCACAAGCATTAGTGTCCAGTATAACTGAAGATTCAGCAACCAAATCCGCTGTATATCCTAATTGTTTCATTAAGAATCTAATTTCATCTACAATACTCTTTAAGGTTCTTCCCATTTCGCCAAGTTCGCCTGAATGCCGACTATCGATTTCAAATTCAAGCAGATTCCCTTGAGCAAGTTTATGCAAAATATCTATTCTTATTTGTATTTGTTCATTGAGTTTATGCCTAATAACCATGTTGAACATGGTATTCAAAAGAACTACTGCCAAAAGGAGAAGTTCAGCAATTAACCGATTGCCTTCCCAAATCCTAAGAAAGATAAAACCACAAAATGTAGTTAATATAACTGAGGTAATAATTGTTATTAAGAAGCTATGTAGTGATGATCTATTCAAAAAATTTCCACTTCTATTTGAACTCATTGCTTTATCTCTCCTAAATATTTTATTGGATTTAGTCAACAGAAATTACATGTTTTTATCCACAAAAATTTGACCCACTTTCATTAATTCCTTCGTTGCCATTTTAAAATTACCGCCTACTAAAGCGATTGTCTCGGCAGATCCCAAATTAACCTGTTCCTTTAAAAAAACAATTGCCGTATAGAAATCAGTTTGATTTATATAGCTTCCTCCAAAGCCAAACACGGACTTCACTTGATAGTTGCGAACAAATTCCTGGTTGGTTATAATGTGCCTGCCTAGACTGTCCACTTCATTTTCAGAATTCTTAACATAAAATAATCCTGAAAAAGATGATTTTCTTGTATTTCTATTATCACTTGTTTCATTTTCATAGTCTATTCCAAGCCGTTCCAACAATCTATTCATCATAGGAATTCCAGCAATAAAACTTTTTGAGATAAGAGGTATCCCAACATGCCCTTTTGACAACAGACGGCTGTTCCATTCGTTTTTCTCACCATAAGTACCAACAAGAGAAAGAATTTTAGTATCACTTCTCAAATCAGCCTGCTTTTTGGTATTTCTAATTATATCCTGTACTACTTTCTTATTGCTCTCCGGTAATTTTTCATATGGAACGGATACAAATATTCTTGCTAATACAATTGCATTTGGAAACATGTTATAAAGACTTTGGCAAAAAAATTGACTAGCTTCTTCATAGGTTCTCATTTGACTCAACTGAAGCTCAATTGGCCCAACTATTTCTTTCATTTTAGAAATTGTTATATCAGAAATACGCATTGAGTTAACCTCCACCTTCATCGATATCAATATACTGAGTGAAAATTCGACAGAAATATCTAAAATTCTTGCCTTTGAAATTCAAGTATAGTTTATAATACTCGAAGGAAATACCAATGATTTTAGCTTTGCCTTTCTTCTAAAAATAACGCGACCTTGCGTTCTCTACTCTTAATCGTTTATTGTCTGCCTTTAGTTTCTTTATTTCAGTCCTTAATCTATCTTCTGGTGATAATTCTTCTTCATCTTTCTTTCTGCCCCGTCGATCCTTTAGAGCATCTTCTCCAACCAGATACATATTTCTTAACCCATTGGTAAACTTGCTGGTAGGATACCTGATGTACTTCAGCAGTCCGGCAATAGTCATGGTTATGGGCAATACAGAACAGTACAATCTCTATTCTCTCTTCCCAAGATGTTGATCTTCCTATTGTCATAGCATGACCCAATCCCGTCCTTTGCCGTTGTCGCTCCTCCATTTTGTATTAGCTCGCGGATTCGGCTTTGACCTTCATACGAGCTTTCTTTTTCGGTGTCATAAGAATAAAATAACCAGTTCTGCTTCGGTTCTGTACTCGCCTGAAATCAAACCCAAGAAAGGCAAATGATTCGTCCTTTAGGACGTTGACCATCCTTGTTTTCTCAAGGTTAAGTTCAAGTCCCAAGGGCTCCAGTTGTTCCCTCAGTCTCTGCAGTGCCCGTTCAGCCCACCCATGTTTGCTGGAGTGTCCACTTACCGTGATCACCATATCATCAGCAAACCGATGATAGTTTACCGCCTCATAGTCGCCTTCCTTCGTTTTGCGCCATATAGCATCAAAAGTCCAGTCAACCTCATTTAGGTAAATATTGGAAGCTAATGAGAAAAACGGGCCACCCTGCGGAACATCGATTTTTCCTGCCGCTTTGATTACCTGCTTTACAAGGTGCATGACCCTTTTTTAATAGTGCATACGAACTCTGTTTACTTTGATTTTTACAATATCTTTATTTTGAGTTAATACACGGGCTGTAAAATCCCGATATGTCACAAATTTGCCTCAGCTTCGTTAAATCTTGTGATAAATTCTCCGCTATCACCTTGTAATAGTTTTACATCTAATTTTTTGTAAAATTTTGGCATTGAACATTTTATGCTTTTCCAATTTGACTTATCATTACAACTCAAGCATGGTTCTACTACATCCGGTAAGTTCTTTGCCAAACATGTCTTGCAGAAACTCTTTTCCACGGCTCTCTTCCTCCATAAAACCTGATTTTTAGCGAGTATATTGTCATGGCCTAGAATACATTCAGAGCGGACTCGGTTCGAATAACTCCACTCTGGTTACACCTGTGGCAACTTGGTTTCAACATTCATAAAACTACTATGTCATACAATTTATAAAAGTAACTCTGGTCCGGGGTTAGGAGAAATCCAACGGAAAAAACGTATATTTATCTGACCACCCCAACGTAAGCATGCGTATCCTTAATACTCTTTTTTATTCCAAAAATTAAATTAGGCTATTTACCAATTAGTTAGATCTCAGCGTGCTTTATTGAGAGCCTCAAGAATCTCCCGCCTAGACTTGATAAATTCGTTCGAAAGTCTGTCTCTCGGCCTAGGCATTGACAACCGGTATTCACACTGAATACGACCGGGGTGTGGTGCAAGAACCAGAACACGGTCGGCTAACATTACAGCTTCATCCACACTATGGGTGACAAATAACACTGTGCGGGAGCGGTGGACCCATATTTCAAGCAGTTCTTCCTGCATCTGGTTACGTGTCTGAGCGTCGAGTGCGCCAAAAGGCTCATCCATAAGAATCACATCTGGTTCATTGACCAGCGCCCTGGCAATCGCCGCCCGCTGTTTCATTCCACCCGAAAGTTCATAGGGTAAAGCATCAGCAAAACTCTCCAGACCCACAAGTCTAAGATATTTTTCTACAGCCTGCTGCCGGTAGTGCTTCGCCATCTTGCGCAGTTCCAGTCCAAATTCAACATTACGCCGAACAGTACGCCACGGAAAAAGACGGTCCTCCTGAAAGACCATGCCGATCAGGGGATCCGGTTTCTTCACCAGATTGTTGTCAATCAAAATCTCTCCTGCACTTGGCTGCTCCAATCCGGCTATGATGCGCAACAGCGTTGTTTTACCACATCCCGACTTCCCAACCAAGCAGACAAACTCGCCGTCAGCCACCTCTAAATTAATTCCTTCCAGTACACTAACAAGTTCCCCCTGAGTAGTGGTGAAGTTTTTGAATAAATTGCGCAGAATTATTTTGGACATATAATTCCTTCTTTTCTAAAATTTAATATCTCGTCTCCAGGGAAAAAGTTTCTTTTCGGCAAGGATAAGAATCTCGTTTAACAGGTACCCCAAGACACCAATAACGATCATGACAGCAACTACGGCATCAATCTGCAGTAGTTGCCCATAATTTATAATTAGGTTGCCCAAGCCTGCGACCCCGCCCCCAATCATCTCTGCAGCGACTATGCAGGCCCACCCGACACCCAAACCAAGCCTGGCGCCAGCGAACATGTGGGGGGCTGCAGCAGGGATGACTAGCTTGGTTACGGCTTGCCACCGGCTCGCGCCCAACACCTGCCCAACCTCCCAACAATTCTTTTCAAGAGCATTTACTCCTGACATAGTCGTAATTAGAATAGGGAACACTGCCCCGATCCAGATGATGAAGGTATAGCGGTTTTCTCCTTTCAACAGGATAATTACCAATGGAACCCAAGCCAGAGGAGGAATAAAGCGTACAGGCTCGACCAGAGGTTTAACCCAGGTATAAACTTTGTTCCATAGCCCGAAGATTACGCCGATTGGGATCCCCGCCAGTAAAGCCAGGCCAAAGCCCCGCAGAACCCTAAGTAGGCTTACCCAGGCAGCTTGGAATAGAGTATACCCCTGCATATCCCCCTGTAATGTGAGGCGCCAAAAAGCATTCCAAACCTGAACGGGTGATGGGATAAAAACCGAATGCACAACAAGAACAATCCCCTGCCAAAATAGGATTAAAACTGATAGTTTTGCTGCGAATAAACCTGTTGCAGATAGCATCGCCAATGCAAACTTTGGTTTTCGGCTTAAGCCGATCGGCACACTTTCGAACCGGGTAGGCAAAGCCATATTCATTGGCTCCTTTCCATAGTTATTGAAGCGCTTGCTGCAAAAGTGCGGAATCGATATTTTTTGCCAAGAAAGAGTTCAAACCATTTTGGTCTATTCCGCGGAGCTTACCGGAAGCAATATCTGACGATGCAATTAACTTAATACTGTCCATATTAATCTGCAGCGGAGTGGTAAACTCGTGAGAACGACGGATACTCTCCGCGATGACACTTTCCGGCAATCCGGTTATTTGTGCCGCTGCCTTAACCCTTTCATCAGTATGCTTAAGAATATACTGCCTGATTTCCTCAGCAGCCTTCAAAAATGAAACTATCGTGTTTGGATTATCTCGAAAGAATTTTCCAGGTACTGTAATATCCGCAGCTTCTGCGTTAGGGAGGATGGTATCTAAAAGATAATGAGCTCCCGCAACTTTTGCCACAGTATCGGCAGCTACAGGTTCCCAAGGAACAATAGCGTCAAGTTCACCCTTATCAAGCATCTCCGTTAGGTTAGCAACATTGGCGTAGACATGTTTTGTTTTAATACCCTGTTGACTCTCTAGGTAATTGAGCATAGTTTCTTCGATACTGCTTACTCCTGGAGTTCCTACTTTCTTTCCGTTAAGTTCTTTGATACTGTTAATTCCCTTTCGCGCAACTAGAGGGCAATAATTTTTAATTCCCGAAGCCACAATTTTTAAATCCACTCCTTGGGCAGCACCGATTAGGGCGGGGGAAGGACCGACTATACCCACATCTAAATTGCCTCCTGCCAGGTCTTGGATAATCTGGCCCCCGACACTATAATCTTCACCCTCTACTTCCAATCCATATTTGGCAAAAATCCCCTTGTCTATTCCCGTTTGCAGAAACAGTTCCTTAGTCAATGACCCAACAGGATATCCTATCCTTAGTTTAATAGCGGATGATTTGCCTCCTGCCCCAGAATCAGGCGTCTTGGAAACACTACCACAGCCAGTTAGACTAAAAAGGACAAATATTAGCGCTATTGATGCTATTACTCTAAAATTACGTCTAAAAATACTCATACTTTAACCACCTAATGATTTTTTTAATAAGGTATTTCCCCGACACTTACTGATTGCAGCGACAGACCAACTGTTTACAAATATATTTCTTTCCCTTCTGCAATTGGATCATGGCTGGTAAACACGATAACGTTTTCTGTTAAACTGATTATCTCTTTTAACCGTTTCAATGAACTAAGCGCTTGCTCACGATTTTCTACAATCAACGGTAAAGTTAGGCTCTCTAAATTAGCTGGCCGGAAACATGCATCACCAGTAAATAAAGCCTGCCTGTTCTTACCTTGGACCAATAATGATTGATGGTCCGATGAGTGTCCGGGAGTTGCCAATATGCGAACCGAGCCATCCCCAAACAAATCGTAATCACCCTTGACAAACACCGTTTTTCTTAGAGATTCATTAAACTCCGCCGTGCCGGATGCATTGGAACTCTCACTGGTTTTTCGATAAATACGTGCCTGGGACAGCAAACGATTACCACCGGTATGGTCCACATGCCCATGAGAATTAACCAAGATGGAAATCTTACCAGGAGCATAACCTCTCCGCTTTAGTTCCCCTAAAAGCCCCATACTTTCGCCGGTAACCGCCGTTAAACCTTCGGTCAATTTTAGCGAGGTTTGGGACAACCAGAGTTCGCTGGGAAGTCCCGTATCAAATAAGATATAGCTTTTGGGATGGACTATCAGAAAAGCAAAAACAGGCAGTTCCAATACCTGATCATACGACCTACCGCTAAACACGCTCCTTTCCAAAATCAGGCGACCGCAAAGTAATGGGACAACTGCTAGCTCCCGCTCAAATATCATAAATTAGAACCCCACCTTGTTGACGTATTTGATTAGAATGACTTGGAATTATAAATTTCTCCTCTTCCTAGCAAACCTCAACTAAAATGGCTATACCGCCCCCGCCACCTGCACAACAACTTGCAATTCCATAACGTCCACCGTATCGATGCAGGGCATGAATGAGACGGACTAACTGAATCGCACCACTTGCGCCCAAGGGATGACCATATGCCAAAGTACCACCATGCACGTTGACTTTTCGCCAATCCAAATTCAATTCTAAACCTACAGCTAAAATTTGCGCTGCAAAGGATTCAGTAATTTCGAAAAGATCGATATCTTGTATTTTTAACTGGCTGGTTGCTAACACTTCTGAAATTGCTTTACCCGATGCCAAGCCCATCTTGGCAGGCTCCAAGGCAACCGTTGCATAATCTCTTATCTTTACGAGTGATCTAATTCCTTTTTTTGCGGCCAGTACGCCATCCATCAGTAACAGTCCTGCGGCACCATCGGCTGGAAGGCTCGAATTACCGACCGTAACACTGCCGCCTTCTTGGAACATGGGTTTGAAGCGAGCTAGCCTCACAAGGGTTAAGTCTGATCGTGGCCCTGTATCGTGCCGCCCTACGGGAATCTCATTTTCTAGAATCCCTTTAAGGGAATGCAAGCTTGGTACTGGAATGATCTCCAATCGACTATAACCTTCCTTAGTAGCTTCAACTGCACGTCTGTGACTGGTAAGAGCATATGCATCCTGCTCAGTTCGAGAGATCTGATACGTTTCTGCCAGATATTCTGCAGTGCATCCCACCCTCTGTTTGAGCATAGGATCAGTTAACACGACATCTACAGTATCGATTAATGTGGGTTCCTCTCCCTCGCCCTTATTTCTATTCACTAAAAAAGGCACCTGACTTACCAATTCCACACCGCCAGCTACGACGACTTCTGCCTTTTCGACTTGAATAGCCTGTGTTGCCAAGCTTACAGCCAAGAGCCCTGAACTACACAAAGAATTTGGGGTAAAGGCTGGTACGGTAGCGGATAATCCTGCTCTTAGGGCAGCCAGACGTGCTAGATAGGCGTTTTCCCCTTGCTGAAATACACAGCCGAAGATCACTTGATCCACTTCATCCCCCGCTATGCCTGAACGAGAAAGGCTTTCTCTCATAGGTACTGCTGCCAAATCAGCTGCTGTCATGTCCTTGTATTCACCCCCCTTGCGGCAAATGGGCGTGCGTACAGCTGAAACAATTGAAATCTCTTTCATTTACATCCCTCTTGTTATACTTAGAGTTGCCTGAAGACTATAAAAGGGGTACCATTAAATATATTAATGAGTTGCGAACGTTAAAAGGAAGGTGTAAAACGTGTCCCCTAACCATCTGGAAGCTGTTAGCATTGGCCCATCGGCGATTCAATACCAAAACAGCGACATGAAAACAGGTAAAGTCCATACTTTATTCCGACGGGTGATTAACATTGTCTGGCCTGACGGCAGCTTATCCAGCATTTCACGAGTAGATGTCAGTAATGGGCCAGCTAATATAGTCACCAGTCTTCCAGTCACTTCCGACTTTACCCACTATAGTATTGAGCCTGGAACACTTGTGTGGATGGACACGAATCAAACAACTCTTTACATTGGGTGTATCTCCGTATCACTAACAAATGCAACCCCATGGCGATCCCCCCTAGCCCATTTTAGGGATCCGCTACCATCCAGTCAGGTTAAAGCAAATCTAGAGGAATTAGGCAGATGGGTAACCCTTAACAGTATAAATCCTTCCGGCTTAGTCCAACTCTTTCCTTCCCTTGAATCCTTACGAAACGGGACTTATTTGCCTCCAACTAATACAGATCCTGTGACCCACCTAGCCGGACAAGCTATTAACAGCCTATTACCAACCTTACGCACAGTCGATAGAACGAGTATCAAAGAATCTGTATCATCGCTCATTGGACTAGGGCCTGGACTTACCCCATCAGGTGATGATTATCTGGCTGGGCTCTTGCTGAGTTTAACCGTTTCTTCCCAATTGATGCCAGAATTCTTTGAGTTAGCTCACCGCGATCTGAGCAACACGGTTATCGAGCTAGCTCCTAGACTTACGAATGATCTAAGTTACCAGATGCTTGTTTTCGCGGCCAGGGGAACGGGTAGCGAACTGATGGAAAATATGGTACTCGCTCTATTTTGCGCTCCTAAAACTGGCAATTCCCTTTTACAATCGGCCGTGGACTTATCTGCTATAGGAGCTAGTTCAGGCTTTGATCAACTCCTCGGCATTATGTCCGGCGCAAGTTTATACTCTGCCTGCCTTCTTGGTACAGGATAAATTGGCTTTCCGCTCTTTCATAATTTCCAGATAAAACTGTTCATGCTGGCGAGCCGTATCCTCCCAACTAAAGTTGGAGGCTGTCAAGAGACCTTCGCTAATCAGACGGCTTCGTTGCTCCCTATTGACGATAGTCCCGATCATAGCTGCCGCAAACTGCTGAGCATTGTCCGGTTCAATGAACAAAGCATCTTTCCCATGGGTTAGAAATTCATGAAAGACGGGTATGTTTGATACCACGGTCGGGATACCCGACACAAGGGCTTCCAAGGCCACCAAGCCCCATCCTTCCTGTACGGACGGGAAGACGAAACAGTCTGCTGCCTGATAAAGCAAAGGAACTTCCTCTTCCTCTAATACTCCAAGATTGATGACGTCTTCTCCCATTTCAAGATCATAATCTTCAACCATTTGGAAAAACTCCTGACGGTACTCACGATAATCAAACAGGGTTTGACCGCCGCCAATCACTAAAACTGCCTGCTTTCCTGATTCGGCGAAATATTTGCGCACATGGACGAAGGCAGCGAGTAACTTCTTCGTATTTTTGCGTGGTTCAATCCCGCCAATGGTCAAAAAGACCAACTTGTTAGGCGGTACAAATTTCTTTTTAGGATTTGACCCTTTTTTCGCAGGGGTAAAGCGTTTAGTATCTAAACCATTGTGTATCACCCGGGCATTCACGCCATACTCCGTAGCCAGTCGTTTCTGCCAATATTCGCTTACTGCGATATGGTAATCCGGATTAAGAATAGACTTATTTTGGCAATTTACCAAGACGGGGGACGTGAAATCATCCAAATGATGTACCGTACGTACTAAAGGGAAATCAGCCCCGCTCTGGCGCCAATTAGCCAGGGCGTTCGCAGAAATACAGTCCTGCGCATGGTAGATGTCAAACCCCTTCGCCTTGCCTGCCACAAAATAGTCAGTATAGGTTTGGATGTAGTTAGCGATCTTGGCATCAAAATCATTTCCAGGTAGGGAACCAAACGGAATAATATTAAAGGGTACTCCCGGGGTGCGAAAAAATCCGCTCCCCTCTTTTTTATCCAAGGCTATGATGCGTACCTCGTGCCCGCGTCTTGCCAGATTCTCAGCTAAGCAAAGGGAATGTACAACACCGCCGCGCGGTTTGGTCGAGTAAGTGAGGATCGCAATCTTTAACATTGGAACTTCCTCCTAGCTCAATGCGTCTTTGGCTACTCTGCCTACAATGTAAGCCGCCAACAAAGCTGCGTGTGCGTTCGTCGGAAGAACAACCGCGCCGCACTCCTGAAGTTTCTTTACTTGCTCTTCCATACCTTGGGGATCTTTATCTGTTCCACATACGTAAGTTACAAATTGCAGGTTACGCCCACTCTCCTGGGCTTTTGAACGAGCTTCTTTAATGACCGGCACTAATTCTGCTGCAGGGTCGGCATTCGATCCATAACCTAATACGACATCAAGTAAAATAACCGCAGTTTCAGGTTTAGCAGCTTCAATTAAAATGCGTTCGTTTCGTAATTGAAAATCAATCATAGGGTGCGGCCGTCCGACTGTGAACTCGTCTTCGCCTAGATCGATACAAGTATTCTCCACACTGATAAGAGAATCTGCCAGTTTTTGATCGGGTTTCAATGGTACGTTGGAGTTAATGGGGCCAATGATCTTTTGCATGAGAAGCATAGCCTCATAGCATAAAGTACCACCGGAAAATAACCCACGCACATATTTTTGTTCAGGGCTAAAGCTATAGGACATATCCTCTGCTCTCATTACGATATCCATCTCCACTTTAGCTACGTCATCGAGCCAGGCAAGTGGATTTGTGCCATTGGCTAAAGCCACAGCCATGGCTGCCGCTTCTTCCAACGATCCAGCAAAATGTTCATTGGGAGCCGGATTTGTTGGCGGTTCTCCTCCTAAGAGGTTGACAACCACAGGTTTTTTCAGTTGGCAAAGTGTTTCACGTACTTTGGCCATAACGGATGGGGCCGGTGGTTTAGAGATCAAGACGATAACTTCTGTAGCAGGGTCTTCGTCCAGTTTGCGCATAACTTCGAGGAACATCAGTCCGCCTACTTTTTCCTTTAAGTCGCGTCCCCCGACTCCGATAACCTGAGAACAGCCCCCACCCCAGCGTTCAATCTGACAGGTCACTTCCTGGACACCTGTACCGGAAGCACCGACGATTCCGATATTGCCACGGTTGATTACATTAGCAAAACCTAGACATGCACCATTAATAATCGATGTGCCGCAATCCGGCCCCATCATGAGCAGACCTTTATCAAGGGCCATTTTTTTCAGTTCAACCTCTTCTTCAATCGTGACATTGTCACTAAAGAGAAAAACATTCAAGCCTTTAGATAACGCTTTAGCGACCTCAATCTTAGCAAACGCACCTGGAACCGATACCACGACCATGTTTGCATTGGGCATTTCTTCGAGAGCGAGTTCTAAGCTCTTGGCCTTCTGGACTTCAACTCCTCCTTTGCTAGAGGATTCAACCAAAGCGTTTTCCGCCGCTTGGATTGCTTCATCGATAACCTCAGCCGAATTCGCCTCAACTGCGATTACTAAGTCGTTAGCTCCAGCCGAAGCTGCCTCAGGACCAAGTAGACCTGCCATTTCCAGAACACGCTTATTCGCGTCTGTAGCCATCATCACTGAGACGTTCTCAACCCCGGCTATTTTCTTCAATTGACCGGAAATTCGCATCAAACGAACTGAGTCTTGGTAACTATTTGTTTTAACTAGATTTTTTACACTCATGTTGTTGCCACTCCTTATTGTTTCGTAGACATTGATTTAGCCATCGCCAGCACTGCCTGTTCAAAAACGACTATCGGAGCATGTGCCACACCTGCACCGATTTGCCCGATACCTGCATCCTTATGAATTACCCCGGTATCAATAATCGGTACAATCCGCGAGCCGACAACTTTACGAATATCTACCCCCGTAGGCGAGCCGGCAAAATCCATGTTTGGAATAGCGAAGTTTTTATTTTTACCATAGGTTATCGAAGCCATTTGTTTATTCAATTCGATAGCGTCTTTAACACCGCCTCCAACAAAAGAAACAATTGTTGGTGCACAGGCAAAGGTCATCCCACCAAAACCAGTGGTTTCAATAATAGAGCTATCTCCAATATCAGCCACTGCGTCTTCAACACTGAAGCCAGTGTAATAGAGGCAGTCATCCAATGCAGGAGCATCCGTAATAAACCATTGATCTCCCAATCCACCGACACGGAGACCAAAATCGGTACCATTGCGAGTCATTTGCGTTACAATCGTGCTATTTGGCACACCATGTGCTGCATCCATTACGGACTTTGACGCAGCCATAGCGAGATTCAAGCTAAATGTGTTATTCCTAGCCATGAAACGCACCATTTCTGCTATATCAGAGCTCTTGACTCCAGCGTCGCCTAAAAGTGGAACAAGTTCCTTAATGAGTAAGGCAGTCGTTGCTTGACACCGTACGTGAACCTCGTCTCCCATTGACAACCCTTGAGCAACTAAATTAAAAGGATTAATCGTGCCACTTTGTTTGTCTAATGCTTTTTTAACACTAGGTCCAAATACGTCTCTAAACCAGACAAGCCGCTCAATCGTGCTGTCATCGAAATCACCATACCATAGAGTTACCCCTCTACCCTCATTCAGGGTAGAATAAGCGCGATTACCAAATTTTCGATTTTCTACTACCCATACAGGCATGGATGGAGATATAATCCCTGTCATAGGTCCCACAGCGCCATGGGAATGATTCGGAGAGAATTCCACTTCATTATTTTTTACTAGCTCGAGAGCGGACTCCCGATCTTTAGCCCATCCTTCAAAAATAATTGCTCCGAGTGCAGCGCGCTGTACCCCTGGGCACATTCGTTCCCAAGTCAACGGTGGACCGGAATGAAAGATACTACGGGGGCCCATACCAGAAATGACATCCTGAGCTCGCTCCATACCAATCAAAACGGGTTCCCCTTCGAGCACTCTCTCTACGGTCAGTTTATTTGCTTCTTCTACAGCGGCATTCTCTATGACTTTAAGGGCATTCACTAAATCGGTATTACCCCCTGCCGGGATTTGCCATTCAACCTGAACGGTTTCCACTTCCTGGGTTATTAAATCCTCACCAAAGGAAGGTAACCCGATGTTAACTGTCTTCAATTTTTGAGAAAACAACTCATAAGTAGCCATTAATGCTCTTCCTCCTCACGATCATTTGGCATCAGGAACAATGTAAGTACCGCCTTGTCCTTTTAAAGCAGCCTCCAGCTTCTCTGCTGAAGTAATTAAGACCTCTTTTCCAGTGCAAGAAACAAACTTTAAGGCCGCACTGATCTTTGGCCCCATACTGCCAGCTGGGAAATGCCCTTGGGACATATACTCTTCCGCCTCTGACACGGTAATTTTTTCTAACAATTTCATGTTTGGTTTGCCAAAGTTGATGGCAACTTGGTCTACTCCTGTAAGCACAATATATAGATCAGCACCAACTTCCTCTGCCAACAGGCTAGAGGCCAAATCCTTATCAATGACCGCTTCTAAGCCCGTAAATCGATTGTTAACCCGCGCTACTGGAATTCCACCCCCACCACAGGCTATGACCATAAAACCCGCCAAGGCAAGATCTCGAATTGCTTTGCTTTCCATGATTCTCCTGGGCTTGGGCGATGGAACCACCCTGCGGTAGCCGCGACCGCTGTCCTCAACAACCTTCCAGCCCTTGTTTTCTTTCATTTCCAGAGCTCTTTCCTCTGATAAAAATGAACCAATTGGTTTCGTGGGATTTTGAAAAGCTTGATCGGCCGGGTCAACTGCAACATTCGTCAACACCGTGATCGTATCTTTTTCGATCCCGAGCTGATTACAGGTCTGCCGTATAGCGGTTGTTAAAATGAACCCGATCGTCCCCTGCGTCGCTGCTACACAAGCATCCAAGGGCAGCACAGGTATTTTGGCAGCTGATTCCTCGTTTTGAGCTAATAATTGCCCGACCTGTGGTCCATTGCCGTGTACTAAAATTACTTCATACCCACTGCACGCAATGCTTAGGATTGCATGGGAAGCAGCATCGGCATTTGCTTTCTGTTCTTCAAAAGTTCCTTTTTGCGTTTCAAGTAATAAAGCGTTACCCCCGAGCCCTACTACGGCTATCTTTTTTTGACTATTTGTCAAGATTATGCCTCCTTTTGGGTATTGTGTTTAATAACTTAAGCCATTAATTACTGTTAATACCGTACGAGATTTGACACCCGTCATATAATGTGTTGCTGACATAACAATATTTAATTGCCTTGTCCATCACTTGCTTCAATAGCTGTGGGTCGAGACTAGAAGTCACTTCGGCTATTAATCGTACGCACTTAAAGCTGGTGCGGTCGAATTCACCCTGTACATCAACCTGAAGTTGCAAAAGCTCTAGGCGCATTATCAGACTCACATGACGAATAGCTAAGGTAAGACATGACGCCAGGGAAGCTAATAAAAGTTCAGTAGGCATCGGGCCATGATCTTGACCACCTACACTTATTGGTTCGTCAACTATAAAGGTATGATCCCTGGCTTTTAGTTCGACTTGGTATCCTTGTTGCCATTTTGCCTTTACCCGCACGGGTTGTCCCCCCTTAAGCATTAAGACCCATTGCCTCTACAACCAGTGCTGTAATGTCTTTTTGCACTAAGTTTTTGTGCCCAGCTTCAATAGCTTGGGATAAATTTGTTTTACAAAAAGGACAGCAACTCGCTAGGATGCTCGCCCCAGTTTCTTCCGCTTCATTAACTCGAACCTGTCCAATCGCCAATGCTAAATCAGGCATACCTGCCTTGAGACCGCCTCCAGCTCCACAGCAGTGTGATTCCTCACGAATATTATCCATCTCTATCAATTTCAAACCTGGAATTGCCCTTAGAATGGCTCGCGGAGCCTCATATTCCCCTGCATGTAGCCCAAGGTGACAAGGATCATGATAGGTTACTTTTTCATTGATCGATTTCGCAAACTTGAGCTTGCCGCTTTCGATTTGTTGTGCTAGATACTGTGTAATGTGCATGACTTTAAAAGGCAGTTTGTTCCCATAGATCGGCGGGTAATCGTCTCTAATGGTCTTAAAGCAACCAGTGCACGAAGTAACTACGATTTCAGCCCCTGTGTTTTTCAGAGTCTGGACATTATGATCGACAATTTCTTTGATTTGGCGTCGTTGACCTGTCCGCAACAACACTGAGCCGCAGCACCATTCATCTTCGCCCAAAACCGCAACATCTTCGTCCAAGGATTGTAAAACTTTCATACTATCTTGGGCAAGTTGCTGCATTTTATAGGAAGAAGTACAGCCGACATAGAATGCGATCTTACCCTTTCTATTCAATTTTATATCGCCTGCCCACGCATCTCTCTTCGCGGCAGATTCACGGTACGTGTTATGGTTTTGGGCCACAGATTCCGCAATACCCTTGTGCACTTCTAGAGGACCCATATTATCTTCAACAAGCCATGAACGCACGTCTTCCCAGATTTCAATGAGTTTCAAGTCTGTCTGACAGACTTTTTCGCAACGACTACAGGTGGTACACGCATAAAAGCGATCTTTAATCTGATCATTGGCTTGAATATCTTTTTCAAGAATAAGTTTTAGAAGATACATTCTTCCACGCGGTCCATAAGTCTCCCACCCTTTTTGTTCGGCTACTGGGCAAGTTGCAGTACAAAATGCACATTGCGCACAGGTATAGATATCATGTTCAATTTCCCGTAATCTTTCTTGTAGCATGTTGTCCTCCTCCTATCCGCCGTGCTTTACAAAAAGGCCTAGCCCGCGCATACCCATGCCGTAAGCAAACTTAGGAAGAGTTATCCTAAATCTGGTCGAGCAATGCGTAGCCTTGCCGGGGTTCATGATATTCCGTGGATCAAGTGACTTTTTGAGCCGAATCAGTTCGGCTAATTTTGCTCCATGAATTTCCTTGGCGTAAAAAGCATTGAATAAACCTACTCCATACGGTATACCACCTAGCTTTATGCTAAGGTCGTTCAATTCTTTGACTAAGGACATCATGGTTAGATAACGGAATTTTTTCCGTTCGTCACTGAGCACTTGGGGCATTACCAGTACCTCGTTTACCCCTAGCGTACCGTGTATAGCAATTTGGATATTTTTAGCGACTCCTAGTTTCTTCACTCGTCTAATGGACTCTTTAAAGTTACTTGTAGGTACACAAAATTCTCCACCTAAGAGGTTTGGTCCAGCACTTTTATGCCGCATGGCGTAATAACGTCCCTGCCACTCTTCCTTAGCGATCTCTTTAGATAATTCTTGACCTCCATAAGCGCTAATAATTTTGCCCATCGTTTGAATATCCAATTTAAATTGAGCTTCGTCGTCACCCGCTAATATGACAGTTAACAGATTTTGAGCCATTGGCACATGAAGCTTGGCTAATTTCTTAAAATCAAGCATAACCTTATCTTCAATAAGCAAGAAGAACGGTTTAAGTAAGGCGATCTCTGCAACTGCTGAACATAATTTATCGAAATCCTTAAAATCATAACAAAAGGGTTCCTGCCGTGCCGGGAGTTTATGAATTTTTAAAGTGATTGTATCCATGATCCCCAAGACACCATCACTTCCGATGAAATCTTCAGCCTTTAGTTCCGTCGCTTCTATCGATTCTAGATATTCTCCCGTTGGCAGAACCACTCCGAGATCAACTACCGTGTCAGCCGCATAGCCATATTTGGAGGAACCAATACCCAACCCACCTTTGCCAAGTCCAACTCCGCCATTCCCAATCCAACCGCCTATCGTAGAGGATGGAGCACTGGTCGGATAACAATACAAAGTGAGCCCTCGTTTTTCTAGGAATTTTAAGACAGCTTCCCAGTACGTGCCGGCCTTGACTTTAATAGTGCCAGCGGACTCATCTAACTCAATAATCCCTCGACGGGCAGTCATGTCGATAGATATCCCACCATAAATTGGATAAGCACCGCCCATCATGGTCGTAGATCGACCACGGGGCACTACCGGGATAGAATTTTCATGAGCAAATTTCATTAATTGCTGTAATTGCTTTACAGAACTCGGTCGCACAACCGCGTCCGGCATGAACTTCCAGACTAACCCCAGAATTTTAGGCACTGGAGCCATATCATGGGCATATAGCCTACGTTCAATGTCAGTCATTGACACCGAATCTGGGCCCAGAAGTTCCACCAATTGCTGTTCTAATGCTTTATTCATGATTCACCTCAAATCTCAGGATGGGGCAAAACCCATTAATGGTGTTGTTAAATCCCAAATGACCTTACTTTCTCCGCGACCGTGCACTGTCACACTCGGGCCGTCGATAACCGTTGCGAACGATGCACAGCATAAACCGCGCTCCTCAAAGATTAGTCGAACATCGTTAACATACTGTGGACGTACCGATAAGATAAAGCCGTAACTTGGAAAGGCGCGCAACCACGATTCAATATCAACTCCGGGTGGACAAGGAATTTCATCCAAACTTACCCTGGCTCCATATCCGGAGGTCTCTAACAACATGATGGTTGTCCCCAAGATTCCTGCCATACTTACATCTTTAGCCGTATCACAAAGACCTGTCTCCGCTATTAGGGGGAGCAATTCCAAATCAGATCTCAGTTGCTCCGGTGAACACATGCTCGAACAATCCCAAAAATCAAAGGTATCGTGTAACTTTCCCTCTAATTTGCCAACCAGCATGAGTTCATCACCCGGTCGTGCTGTATGACTCGTTAACAACCTTTTGGCCTGACCTAATATTGCTACAGCCAAGGCTGAGGTATCTCTGTTCTTGGTATAATGCCCGCCAACGATGGGCACCCCGAAACGCTCTGCGTTTTCCTGCATCCCACTTAGCACCTGCGAGGCGAGTTCATCATCCGTGGCAAATAGAACATCCACAACTGCCGTCGGACGTCCGCCCATAGCATAGATATCGCTAACATTGGTCAAGACACAGCACCTACCAGCTAATTTAGGATTGGCTCGTAACAAGGGTGGCCAGACTCCCTCGGCCGCTAAAAGTAAATAGCCACCATCTACAGTGATCACAGCCGCGTCATCCCCTAATAATACTGGGTGGCCATTCACCGAAGGGTTATGCGGTAATCTATTTGAGACAGTCTGGATATCCTGCTTCTGAGGCAAACCGCCAGTCACTAGCCAATTCGTAACAAGATTATCGAGCCAAGACATATTCTCATCCTTCCATGCTGTTTACTTTCGGTCATCATAGTCGCATCCTATTTGACTCTTCTTGTTTGACTCTTCTTGTTTGACTCTTCTTGGACATAGATGCTCCTAATTATTTGTCCACTCCGGAAAAACCACTTTCATGTCATAGTGGACAACGTCACGAAATACAGAACTTTCCCCAGTTAGAGACCAGCCTAACCTTTGGAAGAACTTTACGTTTTGCTCTTGAATATGGGCATAAAAGTTACGACAACCCCGCCGTTCCACTTCTTCCATTGCCTTACGCACCAAGAGAACCCCTAGTCGCCCGCGAAAGGCAGGCAAAACAGCGAGTCGTCCGCCCATCCAATCCCCATTCCCTAAAGGATAGCATCGTACTGCTCCAACCACCCGCTCACTATCAGTATCCAAGCCAATAATAGGTAAGGCTATAGCATCGTGTTCATCAACATCTTCTTCATCAAAAATACCCTGTTCATGGACGAAAACTTCTCTTCGCACAGAATTATACTGTCTCAGTTCATCCTCGCTCTCGGAAACTTTAAGCACAAATTTAGCCATGGTTTCCTCACCTCTCAAAAGCGGGTAAAGCCGAGCAAGCCCCACATCGAACACATCCTGCTTTACTCGCGGCAGCTCGCAGCCCATTGTCCGCTAAAGCCTTTGCAACTTCACCGTATATTTCAACCATAGTCTTGGGATCTGGCGGAGCCATATTGGCAAAGGGTGTCCCTTTCACCGGCCGAAGGGGTACTACAAAGGGATAGACTCCCATCTCGATACAGCGGGTACAGCCTGCTAAAGTGGCTGCGAGATCCTCACCTAATCCAACAATAATATAGGTACTAACCTGATTCCGGCCGAAAACCTCTACTGCCTTAGCAAAGCCCTCAAAATAGGCACTCACCGACAACTTCGCCTTTCCGGGGGTAATACGCTCTCTCACCTTTTGATCAAAACTTTCTAGGTGCATACCTATGGTATCTACACCACAATCTTTCAGATGGCTGTAGATGCTTAGATCATCCACGGGCTCAAATTGAATATGCACGGGCAATCCCGTTGCTTCTTTGATTGCCCCTGCGCAATCACCCAAATGTTTGATACCATGCAAAGGATTAGCTGTTGTTCCCGCGGTTAGAGTCACATGTGTTACTCCGTCCAAACGAACTGCAGCCTCGGCAACCTCTGCCAGTTGCTTAGGAGTTTTCACAGATACAGTGTTATTATCACTTAGACTGGTACCTATTCCGCAAAATTTACAGCGCTCCTCGCCATGCCAACGGAAACAGGTTTGAATAACCGTGCTGGCCAAACAATCGCGTCCGTGCAGAAGCGCGATTTTATGGTAGGGCACTCCGTCCGCCGTATGCAAACCATAAAATTGGGGCGTACCGATCAGCTCGACTTCACTGATTACTTCACCGTCCTTGAAAATAAGTGGCCGCTCCCCGTCCTCATGTAGAGTATAGTGAGAATTCTTGGCACTATCACCTGCCGTCGGAACGGTAATCTGGTATTTGCCAAACACCAATCCTTTGCCATTGGCTGGACCCGCGCCACCTTGACGGCCATTGCTCGAACCTTGTTTGATTCTAATTCCTTTGCTCTGTAATTCCGCCATTAATTCTTTGGTTTCCAAAGGATTACCCATATTCCTCTTACTCCTTTGTGATCGTTTAGGGATAGAACCCCTTCCCTGATTAGCCAAGGAAGGGGAGAGAGGACAAATGATTACATCCAAGTACCCATAATAAAAGCGCCTGCTTTATAGTGTTCAAGTGCTAAGTCAAGTGTATCAAGAGGATCGAAAGCGACTACACCCTCAATTAGATCTTCTTCACGGAAACCGACGGCGCCCAATCCGAACTGACAGAGATATACTTTGCCGCCTTCTTTCATGAATTGCTGAAGGCGCTGAGTATGTGCTAAATGACCAGGATAGAATTCATCCCCAACTTTGGGATAGCCCTTAGTTGCGCTCGCAGCGAGTACACCGCACGGTCCATAGAGCAGAATTGTTGTCTCAAATCCCTTACGCAGGAGACGGGTAGCCGTTAAGAGCGCAATCAGGGTTACGGAAGCTTCGGTAAACATTCCGTGGATTTGGACTAATGCTTTTTGCCCCGGTTCTGCCTTATAATCAGGAAATATCTTTCTTTTTGTATAAAGACTATCGCCAACTTGAACTTTTGCCATAATTTTTATCCCCCTTATTTCTTTTTGGATCCATACACGCGTTCAGCATTTTCCCAGAAAATCTTGTTTTTAAGTTCATCTGAGATATCGGTGCCTTCCCATTTCCAATACTCGGAAGGCAGGTCACTCCAAGGCTCATCTGAACCCCATAGGATACGATCTTCACCAACGCCTGCTTTCGCAATCTCGTCTAACAAGAAACGAACGCTAAAACCAACTGCCCAGCAGCCATCCGTGTAGACTTGATAACCCTCTTTGACCCATTTGATGAATTTGGGGACCATTTTAATGTGTCCGCTCACGCCACCACCGAGGTGAATGATATGAATACGAATACGTTTGCCATATTTTTCGACAAATCTATAGTAGTTACTTATGTCAGAGCCTCCACCCGAACTAGAGTGGGTTTGTAAGGTAAGGTCATATTTCTCACAGGTACTTACGATTAATTCCGTGAGCTCTTCCGCTTCGGCGTCGTATTTATCTGGATCGGGATTACCACCTAACAAATAGGTCATTTTTAGACAAGCTATACCTGGTTCACTCGCAAGTTTAAGAGCCTCCAAGGTGAGCTCTTTATTGCGCGGAAGATTGGAGACCCAGATACCGCCGAGGAGTCGGTCAGATTTCTTGACAGCTTCAATCACCAGGGGATTGAGACTAAAAGGTTGTTCATGCACAGGAATACCGTAGTTCGGGCAAACTAGAGCTTTTTTAATGCCATACTTGTCCATGTGTGCCAAGTAGGCTTCCACATCGGGATAATCCAACACCGTAGGGTTCATCGGTTCCTCGAGATCATAGTACTTCCAGGGGGCCATCGGCCCAATGTGCGAATGGGCATCAAATACATTACGCAAAACCTTCAACACAATTCCTCCTTTAATATTTTCCTACCCCGCCAAGGATGGGGTATCTCTGAGGGGCTAAATTGATTATATAATTCTAAAATTTCAACCAAGCTCTATTCTCCTTACAAATTACCCTTTTCTTGTTAGCACTGAGCTATCATTTTGCTTGCAACAGGGTTATTTTAATTAACTTTTCGCGCACTTTCTTCTTACATTAGCCTTGCTAGATTCTTGCAAATAGATTACAGCGCTCCTCCGAGTAGCCACTCTGATCCGAAACACCGTCAATCAAGCTTGTTCCCTCCAAAATTATAGATTTAGCCGTACTACCTTAGTGTAAGGGTTCTAGATTATCCGCCGATTGACTGTTTCATGGGGCTCAGTTACTATGTCTATAGGAAGTTAAGTGTAGATTAATCATTTGAATTCAAGGTTGTATCTTTTTTGCTAAATTTGAGATATTAGGAGGATGCTCTTGAAAATATTTAAAACATTCCACCAAAAAAATCTAAATACCCAAATTATTTTGATCGTAGCTATTATAGTTATTATATTGATGAGTGTGGATATCGGTTGGGGCAGTTACAATCAATATCAGTTAGCTTTCAAAGACTTGCATAATAGCACTTCAATGCTGGCTCAGGAACTGATTGCTACCCGTGTCTTCATCGCTGAAAAGCAAAATATAATCAACATAGATCGGGATGGTACCATAAATTTTAAATATCTTAATCCTTCCGTGGTAGTACGGGGTATCTCAGAGACCTTTAACGGGACTCTAGGCTACTCCTTTAAGCAAACCCGACTCAAAGTCCGGAATCCGGTCAACGCCCCTGACCCGTACGAGCAACAAATCTTAAAGAAATTCGCCCTAAACCGTAATTTAACTGAGTACGCATCCATCGATACAATAAACGGGTATAAATCCTACCGTTATATGGTGCCGCTCTACTTTGAAGAGGAATGTTTAGGTTGTCACGGTGAACCCAAAGGAGCGATTGATATTGCAGGATACCCTAAAGAAGGCGCACACTTGGGGGACTTTGCCGGTGCTATCAGTATAACGGCCCCGCTCGAGCAAACTTACAAAGACCTACGCATTAGCCTCATAAGGGATATTCTTTCTACTCTGATTCTATTACTAAGCCTTACTGTCGCAGTCTATCTATCCCTTCGTTCCAAAGTGGTCAAACCGCTTGAAGAAATGGCCGAATTAGCTACTCACTTCGGCAAATATCTCGACATTCCGGAAACAATCATTGCAGATAATTATGAAATCAGCGTGTTGCAAAATAGTCTTCATTCTATGGCAAATAATCTAAAAATTCTTTATGAAACCATGGAATCTCAGGTAGACGATCGAACGAAAGAATTACGCAAAGCAAACAATGCCCTGCATACCCATCAAGAAAGTCTACGTCAAATAAATGAAGAATTAACAAAGGCAAGCGGAGCTAAGTCAGAATTTATTGCCCTGATGAGCCACGAACTGCAGACCCCTCTGACATCCATCATTGCCTACAGTGAAATTTTGATACAACAAGGGTCAGACGTTCCCGAAACCTCTGATTATTTATTCGATATCTATCAAAGCGCCCATCATTTACTTGATCTCATCACAGATTTACTCGATTTTTCCAAACTAGAAAAAGACAAAGTGAATTTGCATCCTACTTTTTTTGAATTCTCTGAGATTACTGCAATTCTTGTAAATATCCTCACTCCGCCCATTCAAAATAAGAATCTTCAGTTTTCTATTAATATTCCTTCAGATTTACCCATGATCGAAGCAGACAAGAACAAGATCAAACAAGCCCTCATGAATCTATTGTCCAATGCCATCAAATTTACCCCTTCGGGTGGAAGCATCTACATCCAAGTACTTTATGATAAAGACAAAGAAGAAATCCAGGTATCCATCTCAGACACCGGACTGGGGATTGAGGCAAATAATCTAAACCAGGTCTTCGAAAAATTCTTCCAAGTCGACTCCGGTACCAACCGGGAATTTGGCGGGTTAGGTTTGGGCCTTGCCGTTGCCAAACAAATGATTGAACTACATCGCGGAACGATTTGGGTTGACAGCGTTCTGGGCAAAGGGAGCACATTCAACTTCACATTACCTATTCTTGCTCACCAAAACCCTAAATCCACACAAGAATTGGAGGGTTAAGTATGCCAAAGGTTCTGGTCGTCGACGACGAGCCTAAGATTCTCAAGATAGTGGAACACTGCTTGATACGGGAAGGCTATGAAGTGATCACAGCCCTTGATGGGTGCCAGGCAATCGAGCTATTTCTCCGACAAGAACCTGATCTGGTCATTCTGGATCTGATGCTCCCTCATGTGGATGGTTTTTAGGTTTGTCGAACAATTCGGGAGACCTCTTCAATCCCCATCATTATTC
>JARLHV010000154.1 GCA_031292055.1 Desulfosporosinus sp. | reverse complement strand
TTCAAACAGCTTGTCAAAGCTGAATTCTTGCTCAGTTGCCTCGGTGCCCTCTTTGGTGAGCTTAATATTCATAACTCGGCGGTCAGTTTCCGAAAGAGTACGGGTAATGTATCCGTTCTTTTCCAACTTAGAAAGAAGCTCGCCCAAGGATTGAGGGCGCATGTCCAGCAGGTACAATAAATCTTTTTGGCTAATTTCCGGCTGCAGCTTAAGGACAGCTAGCACTCTGCCTTGCCCTTTACGAGGATCCCCCATCGGGCCATAATGTGTATGATTCTGCTGATGGTATCGATGGAGTAACCACTCAATACGTGTAAATTGTTCAGTCAAGTCGTAGTTCTCTTCGTCCTTTTCGTTCATATAAATTTCCTCCTTTTAGTAACATAAAGTTTTTTATAAGGTACCTTATATATTTATAATACAGGTACCTTATCGTTTTGTCAATATCTTTTTGCAGGTACCTTGTAATAATTATTCAAAAACAAAAAATGCGTTGGCGTGAGAATTTCTATCTTCTCAACCAACGCCTTAAATATTTGTTCTTTCAAACTATTCTAAGCCCAGAACCAACTTATAACAAAGTAACCCCAACCTGCCTTGTCACGTTAAAAGAGCTATATTTCTATATAGTCATATTACGCATATAACACATCGCGCAGGAGTTCCTTCAAAGAGATAATCCTCTCTCTTCATCTGCAACTTGGCCGCCATACTATTTATTGTCGAGCTACTCCGCGATAATATCTCTGCGTGAAAAGAAGACCAGACCCAAACCCACCAAGACGGCAGCCATTAGCAGCATCGTAACTATGGGAAGGAGGGATACCGCGACACCGGGGTAAACCCACGAAAACGGCGAGAAAGCGAAAACATTGTTGCCAATCGCCTTTATTTCCCATAAAAATTCCATCAAGAGCAACCCGCCGAACAATCCCCAGCTGACCGGTGCCGCTGCCCGGGGCGCCAAGCCATATAGAAACACCGTAACCGAAGCTATCAGCCATACCACCGGCAACCGAGCAAGGCAGGCAGCCAAATCGCCGATGCAAAAGCCAAAGAGCGTGATGGCCGCCGCACTGCCGATAAAGGCGATCAACAGATGACCTGCCGCATAGCGTACGCGCGAAGCTGCAGAGGATAATACCAATTCAGTGCGAGTCAGCGATTCTTCTTCCCGAATACGCAAGATCGCCATGATCGCATAGGCGGTCAAAACCTGCGTCAAGATATAGGCCAGAATCGCGAGAAATGCGCGTCCGGGTCCGCCTAAAATTGCCGATAATCCGGGCAAAAAAGCAGTACCTTCCAGCATTGTGTTGATCTTGGGCACAAGCGAAGCGATAATCAAGCCCATCACAACGTAGGCCGCTACCCACACAAAAAGCATTCCCCTTTGCTGTCGCCAAGCGAGCGCCAAAGGGCTATTGAAGCTTTTGCGCGCATAAACTCTGCCGCTACGTTCCCCCAGATAACTTCCGCCCAGATCTCGTCGGCCGTCTAAACGAAAGGCAACGACCGTCAGTAGGGCGATGGCCGGAACTGCAAACGCGAACAACCTAAAATTTTCTCCTGCAAAGGGACGCGCATAGGCGCACCAACCGAACGGCGTCCACAGCAGCAAGCTCGCGTTTCCAGCAACATTGGCGAGGATCTGCCAGACAAAGAAAAAAGCAAGCGCACCAAACGAAAGTCCCCGAGCCAAGCGCGCATTCGGCGCAACCTGTGCCGCAATGGCCGCCATTGCAGCACAGCCGCAGCTGCCAAACGACGTCGCTAACCCTGCCACCCATGAACCCTCTGCCGGAAAACCAGCCGCAATGAATCCCAGACCCATCGCCAAACCGCCCAGCAAATTAGCGCAAAATACCTTGATCAAGACGGCTGTCAGCGCTGCTTTTGGCCCCACGGCACCAGCGCGAAGCAGCTCTAGCCTACCTTGATCTTCGTCCTTGCGCGTGTTATTGATGATTAGTATGACGCTGAGAATCGACGTAATCATGGCGGTGGAAAGCCGGATGCGCCAAATTGTTGCGCCCGCAATTGAGTTTGCGGCAATGGTGCCCAGCAGCAAGTTTCCTTGATTTTCCCTGATGTAGACGCTTAGCTGATCCGGCGTTTGTAAGATTGCCATATTGGATGCCGCCGCAGCATAGGCAAACAACAACGGCAGCAAGATGATTAATAATGTAATTACCTTGTTATTGCGAAGAAAAATTTTTAACAAATTTCCGGTCGCTGTATAGTCGTTTTGTTTCATTGCACTTTATCGTCCTTGGCATAATAGTGCAAAAAGAGATCCTCCAACTCAGGCGGGGCACAATGCAGGGATATCATTTCATAGTCCGTTAGTGTCTTTAAGGTCGCATTGAGAGCTGCGGCATCGACGCTAAAACTCGCCATATTTCCTTGGCAACTGAGGCCGTGTACACCTGGAAGCTGTAGCCCTTGGACAGGCCGCACACATTCCACATGGATGATCAGCCGTGAAAACTGCTGCAATTCACGCAGACTTCCCGATTCCACGATCCGCCCCTCTTTGATGATGGTTACACGGTCGCAGAGTTTTTCAACCTCAGACAAAATATGGCTGGAGAGGAACACTGTTTTACCCCGCATCGCCATTTCCCGCACGTTATCCTGAAAGACCGATTCCATCAGCGGGTCAAGCCCGGAGGTCGGTTCGTCGAAAATATATAGTTCGACGTCCGACACAAGCGCCGCAATCAGCGCGACTTTTTGCCGATTACCTTTGGAATAGCTGCGGCATTTTTTACTCGGATCAAACTGGAACTGCTCGATCAGTTCCGCGCGCCGCTTGGAATCTGGTTTACCGCGCATACGGGAAAGCAGATCGATCACCTCACCGCCACTTAGATCAGGCCACGGATTGATTTCGCTCGGTATATAAGCTAGGAGTTTATGCAGCTCCACACAGTCCTTGAAAGGATCGCCACCCAACAGTTTTACCTCACCGCCGTCCTTTTTCAGCATACCGAGCAGAATGCGGATTGTCGTGGATTTTCCTGCGCCGTTCATGCCGATGAAGCCGTGGACTTCGCCTTGCTTCACGGATAGATCAATACCGCGAAGCGCCTGTGTTGTACCGTAGGATTTGGTCAGACCGCTTATTTCAATGACTGCCATTGTAATTCCTCCTACCTATAAAAGCTCGTTCGGAAAAGTTGGATGTAGCGTTCAAGATCACTTAAATACCGCTTGTATTCGCCGTAGTAATCAGCGGTTGATTTGTCAGGGCTCGCTTGGCCTTGCGCATAGCTTTCTATCGTGTAAAGTATGACGCTGATTGCCGTGTCCACATCGATATCCTCACGGAATAAGGTGCGGTCAATGTCATAAAACAGTTTAGGATATACGTCTTTAGTCAGCTTATCTCGCTGTTCCAGAATGTTGCTTTTGACGTCTGCGCTATCGGGAAATGAGGCGTGTGCGATAAAATTAAAAACCATCGGATGTTTTTGCATTAGGTCCATTTTGAGCAACGCGATTTGTCTCAGGCGTTCCAAAATATCTCTCTCATTTAAGTTGATTAAATCGTAAAATTCCGCCATAACCAGTTGAATTGCATAGTCATAAGCAAACAAAAATAAATCTCTCTTCGTCCCGAAGTAATGAAACAGCAGCCCTTTTGATACACCGGCAAATTTGACGATAGCATCGGTCGAGGCTTTTTCGTAACCATTACAAAATTCGGCCATCGCCGCGTTCAAAATGCTCAGGCGTTTGGAATCTTCCGAACTAGGTACGTTTTTATTATTGTCTTTTGCCATAGCAACCCCTTCTTTATCATTGACTTAATCGGTCAACTAAATTTTAGCACGACTGACCAATGTAGTCAATTCAAAACGGTCGGATCGAAGTGATGATTTGATCCATGTGATTGCTTCCCATAATATGATTTCGGCAGCAATCCTGCCCTCGTGGTTCATGAACCGCCCCTGTAATATAGAGAGAGAACTTTCTGCAAAATCCCATTACAGAGATTAACTCGGTCTCTGACGATGGTATCCCCTTCGTCGATGTTCGCGCCCCAATGAGTGAAAGGCACATAAGCATATTTTCTGATTATTCTGTATATAGAGAAACGATTCCGCTGCAGAAACCCCTTGTTATGCTATTGATATCACGTTTTATTGTCATCCTGAGCGAAGCAAAGGATCTTTTGTCCCTGGATCCTTCGCTCTCGCTCAGGATGACACAAAAATAATTGCAGTGACTTGATAGTTTATAACGTTTTTAGACTTGTCGAACAGCGGAATCATATCTCTCAAAGTCTAGATTTTTTGTTATCATACATGAGCATATCAATGTGATTGAAAAAGTCATCTAATTTCAATTTAGAATGGGAATCATAAATATCATAACCCATCGAAAAGTTAATCTTATAGGGCTTAAGGCTCTCCATATTGAAGTTTTCAACATTGTCGGCTATTCTTTTAACTGTCTGCTCAAGCAGCTCCCGTTTATGGATGTCCATAATAATAACGAATTCATCTCCGCCAAATCTTGCCACAAAATCATCTTGACGCAAACTTTTTCTTATAATACTTACTGCATCTTTTAATGCTTCATCTCCGGTTTCATGACCAAACCTGTCATTAATTGACTTGAATTCATTTATATCAATTAGAATTGCTGAAAATGACCTAGCATCCGTACCGTTTCGAATTTTCTCATTGATATATCCATCCAACTGTCTTCGATTATATACTCCAGTGAGGTAATCTGTATTTAATCCACGATCTTGGATGTTAAAATATATGATTAAAAGTGACAACATCATGCCTGTCCAATTATAAGATACTCCATAATAAAACATCTGAATTGTAGTTCCTATTGTCTGAGGAAGATAAAACAACAGAAGTGATAAGTAATACCTTTTTTCAATCAAACTCCGGTTTATTAGGACAAAATAAAGGGAATAGGCAATGAGCGCATAACAGTAAATAGCATGGACCCAAAAATAATCTCCTCTGTGATAGATATTTCCTGCATCAACGCTAAAAAACCAACCAGTATAAAGACTCGTCACAGTTATCACAGCATTGACAGCTAATAAAGCCATCAAAACACGTGTCACCTTAATTATTCGGTTCTCATTCCGAAATACATGGAACTTTACATAAATCACCCACAACGACGGTGCCATCGGCACTATTATATAGAGCAGCATATTAAAACCTGTATTATATACCATGTTCATAGTACCGGGCAAACCATTAAAAACCCAACCCAAAATATCAATGACAATTAATGTCATATTAATTCGTATCAAGTTAATAAATAGCTTATAGTGCATCAATACCTTTTCCGAACGGTTGTATGCATTGGCATAAATAAAAATTAAAATAATAAATGAAATGATACTTGAATCCATTGTTTTTAACGTTACCATAAACACCTCATACTATTGAGTGCTAACTACTTCATGAATTTGAGAAGAAGTTGATTTTACTATAGTAGACTTAAAATAACCTAGTCAAGAAGAATATCTTCTTTAAAGTTAATAATTCGATATAAATTTTGTTAATTCCTGCTGCTAATAATACATCCGGTTTATTTGATTGGAAGCAGTTTTACGCCGACCTCTAAAAAATTGCCTTCGCTCAATTTGGGTATAAGGCTTTCATAAATCTGTTCATAACCACTGCTCATAAGATATTCCTTTCATTAAAAGTATGCCGCAGATGTTGTCTTATCTAAAATGGTTTCAATCATCTATCAGATGATTCACAATTTCAATCCACCTTGTCCGGCAACGGCGGTATCACCACAAAGGAATGCTGCATTCCCTTTTTTTGCCCGCATCTACTGTCAAGTCGGCACTGTCACCACCCCGCCGGCTGCGCTCAGATAGGCGTTCGCCTCTTTTACAATTAAATTTTACTTATCTAGCTAGTTCTACAACAATTATACAAACACCTTCTTTCATCGAGGCTCACATCTTATAGATGGAAACATTGCTGATCGGGTACTGAATCGAAACCTGAACAACAAAGACCGATCACCTCATTTGTGATCGGTCTTTGTTATTAGTGTATTTGAGAAGGTTTGGCATTTGTGGACCTATTGCGTTCCGCGACTCCCTCTCCGTCCAGAGTTCCTGGCAAGGGATAAATGCCTTGTTTCTCCAAGAGCTTACGCAGTTTTTCCGGTTCGCGGATGATCACTGCCGTGGGACTGTATAATCCGAGAACATACTCCTTGTATTTACGGGCCGAAGCTATGGAGGCCGCCTGTTCCGGTGTGGTGCATTCTAAAAGACTGAGTTTTAAAAACTCAACTTGACCAAAGGATTCTATCCATTGTTGGATCGTGATTACGAGATTCTCCGGCAATGGATAAGGACTCAGCTTGGTGAGCAGGTTTAGTACATCGTCTGCCGGCAGACCGCGTTTGAGAGCATTCAAGAGGTATGTTTTGTCTAAACCATAGCTCAGCATCTGGTCCTGCTGCCCCAGCACAGCGAATTGGCCGAGCTCCCAGCGCACCGCCCAAGATGCTGAATGCGGCACTAAAATTTCAAAGTTTGGTTGGACATAAGCTGTATCCGGACCATCCATCGGGTAAACCTGGTCTGCCAGACTCTTAATTTCACGACTAAAGTCATCCAGCTTTTGCTCACGTAATAACTTTGGCAGCAGAAGCTGACCCAGAGGAGTGACCCGTACCAAGATATCGCTTTGAAACTCGCCCCAATCCAGTAGCCCGATAAAGCGCAGGGGATCAAGTATACTGATCACCCGCTCACGTCTAACGAGGTTACCCACCTTGTCGGCAGAAATTAAACTTCCCACCATCCGAGCCCAGCTTTCCCACTTAGTACAGCGGTCCAAGATCGGTAAGATTAGAAAAAATCCTTTGAGTGGAATGGAGCGAATGTGAGACGGATAGATTTTACAAAGTAAGTCTGCTATTTGAATCTTTTTGGGCAAGACCTTTCCTGCTGTTGACAAAACCAAGTGATCCCCTTTGGAACCAATCAGTTTAAGCATCTGAACAATGCTAAATAGCCAATATAAATAACTTTCGGGATTAAAAAGTTCAGGCGGCCCAACAGGCTCAGTCAAAGAAGCCCGGATGCGCTTCATCGAATGCTTGTTGATCTCACCGTTGCGAGTCACCAAAACTTCTCCGTGATCGATCATCACCAGCAAATTCAGAAGGTTATCCAAGGTGCCTGATAAATGTGAAGGGTAGATCTTTTCCGGTTCAAAGTCGCAACTCTGTACCGATGCCTGCTTTCTCAACCACTGCCAGTATGCTTCGGGCACCCCTTCCTTAAGACGGTAGGAATGATACGAACGTCCCGTGTCTAAGAGGCCAACTTTCTTCCAGCGGGTCAGTAGTCTTTCAACCTCGGCATAGTCGAGGTCGGGCAGGTCCTTATCCAATAAGCTAAGACTATCTGAGTTATAATTGTAAAAGTCATGCATCCCCAAGTCATCCGGTTGACGATAGACTATATACCCGAGCAAAATTCGTTCGGCTGAGTCCAGCTCGGCAAAATAATCAGGCCAAGACGTGGGTTTAAACTTCTTCTGGGCAGAATCCGTTTTTTTCAAATCTTTAGGGGGCGATGTTTGCTTGGCTGCGGTCGTTGAGGGAGTAACTCTTTCAAGCTCCTTCGAGCCAAAAACCGGTCGAAACTTGGGAGTTGGTTCCTTCATTTCTCTAAATCCTCCTCGATCATGATCTTATAAGCGTACCCTTGTTCCGTGAGGAAAAGTTGACGGTGCATGGCAAATTCCTGTTCCTTGGTGTCTTTGGATACTAAGCTATAGAAATAGGCCTTACCGTCGCCCTGCTTGGGACGCAAGATTCGACCCAGCCTTTGCGCTTCTTCCTGGCGAGAGCCAAACGTGCCGGAAACTTGAATCGCCACATTGGCATCCGGTAAATCAATGGCAAAGTTGGCCACTTTAGATACCACTAAGCAGTGCAGGCGACCGCTGCGAAACTCTTCATAAAGACGATCCCGTTCCTGTTGCGGGGTTTTCCCTGTGATAATTGAGGCATTTAGCTCACGGGCCAGCATTTCTAGTTGACGCACATATTGCCCAATCACCAACACCAGATCTTCCCGGTGCTGCTCCATCAGCTCCAACACTCGCTCCAGCTTGCGTGGGTTTTCGGCTGCCAACCGGAATTTTCCCCTTTCCTCCGCTAGGGCGTAATCCATACGACGAGATTGGCTCATCGGGATTCGCCACTCTGTGCACACAGCAGTGGCGATCCAGCCTTGAGCTTCCAAAAGCCGCCAGGGAACATCCACTTTCTTGGGTCCGATCAGACTAAAGACCTCTTCTTCCTTGCCATCTTCCCTGACTAAGGTTGCCGTCAACCCCAAGCGACGTTTAGCCTGCAAATCAGCGGTTGCCCGAAAAACAGGCGCAGGTAAAAGATGTACCTCATCATAGATAATGAGACCCCAGTTTTTTTCATTAAATAGGTGGAAATGACTGAACTCGCCCGTCGTGGACGAGCGATGCGTGAGAATCTGGTAAGTGGCGACGGTGACTGGGCAGATCTCTTTTTTCTCCCCGGTGTACTCCCCCATTTGGGTATCCTCCAAGGTGGTCTTATCCGCCAGTTCGCGCAGCCACTGTTTGACGGCACTATTATTGGTTGTCAGAATCAGCGTCTCGCACTGCAGTTCTGCCATCACACCCATGCCAATCACCGTCTTACCTGCCCCGCAGGGCAAAACTAAAACCCCACTGCCCCCGTGTACCGACCCTTGCTGATGAAACGTTGCGACGGCCTCTTGCTGATACGAGCGCAGAGCAAATGGATCACCCTCAGGCTTTGCGGCACGCCAAGCGATCGGCAAAGGGGTACCCTCGCTATAACCCGCTAAATCTTCAACTGGGTAAAAAAGTTTCATGAGGAGCTGTTTTATTTGGCCACGTGCTTCTGGGTTTATCTCAACTCGCTTGACAGCCAGATTGGGGGAATCGTAATTTGTTTCCCTCTCACCAAAGGCCAGCAATAGTTTGACTTCTTTGTGACGAATAATTTCCAATAAGATCACGGGGTCCTCCGCTACCAGACAGAGCTTCTCGCCGTCTCGAATCAGCTTGACTAAACCATAGCGCCCCATGAGCTGCTGTATTTCCGTGCGTACCGCATCGGGTAGAGAAAATTTGCTATATTGCTCAAGACCGGTTAAGACGTCAACAACAGTAACCCCACTGGAGGCAGCATTCCATAAGGATAATGGGGTAATGCGGTAAGTATGCATGTACTCAGGGCTCTTTTCCAATTCAGCAAAGATTGCTAAGGAATCACGAGCTTCTTCATAGAGAGGATTCTGTACTTCTAAGAGAACTGAACGATCGCTTTGGACGATCACAGGATTGGTTATGGCTGGCATAAAAATCTCCTTAAATCCGACATGTGAATTTTTTTATTGCCATTATAGCATACATCTCAACTTAAGTGCTCATCTTCATGAGTGTCGATAATTCATCGGTTCTGCCGATTCCCGCATTTCGTTCAATATGATACTCAGCGATTTTCTAACGGTCATTAACTTTGTTAACTATATCTTTCACCTGCTGTTTCGCGTCTGGAGACAATGCGTCGGCCAGATAATTACGCTCTATTTCCTTTGTTTCCTGATATTTCCGCTTCATTTTCTCATTGGCTCCGTCAATCTCAACCTTCAGTTCTCGGGCGGATAATAAAGCACATCCTGCCCCCCGGATAATGAGCTGCTGTAAGCCGTCGGACGTTGCAACGGTGATATTGTAATGTTTCTGATGATCATGGGCGAATTTTTCAATATACTGGTCCGCCGTTTGGGCCTCCCTGGTATAGACCATCTGGACATTATGATAATTGATTACTTCCTCAAAATGCCCCTGAACACGGTAAGCATCAAACACAATGATAATCTGACATTCTCGAATCCCCTGATAATTACTTAGAGTATCCAGCAATTTCATTCTGGCGCCCTCCATATTGTCATCGACAAGCTCGTTCAGTTCAGGCCAGGCGTGGATAATATTATAACCGTCCACGAGGAGATACTCTACTATGATTTCCTGCTCTCTGCTGACATTGCTAACCGGTTCATAAACCCTTTCATGGACTGTTTTACGGCTTTTCCAGCCAGACTTCTTCCCTTGGTTGGCATAGAAAGTATTATTGATAATTTGGTCAATCTCAGCTAAACTGATCCATCGCTCTGCTGTATATGAGGCCAGGTTGGAGGCTGTTTCTTCCGACAAATCATCTTTTTTCTGAAGATAGCTTTCAACCTGCATGTAGTCCTTGACTGCATCCCAAGCCACTAAAAAGCCTGCCCCATGGGCACAAAATACAGAACCTGTCGGATTTTCCAAGTCTCTTTCCGAATCATAACTGAACTTTTCTATGACCTCTTCCGCATTTTGGCAGGGTTCGTACCCTTTCAGGCTGCTAAACAGCCTGCCAAGCCCTTTAGTATAAGCGACTACCTCTTGCTGATAATTTCTCATAGCGACAACAGGGGCGCTCCCCACCAGCACCGCCAGCACGCCATTTATTTGGGATAGTTCACAGGTGCCATGCATTTTCTCAAGATCAGTCATCGCTCTTCCGACCATTTGCACAGGCAGTTCCAGCTCAAAAGCATAATAAGGCTCCAGCAATATCGATTCTGCCTCCTTTAAACCCTGGCGCACGGCACGGTAGGTAGCCTCTCTGAAGTCTCCCCCTTCGGTATGCTTATTGTGCGCCCGACCTGAGACTAACGTGATTTTCATATCTGTAATTCCCGACCCTGTCAGAACTCCTTTATGAGCTTTTTCTTCCAGATGGGATAAAATAAGTTTTTGCCAGCTTTTACCCAAAACATCCTCACTGCATTCTGCCCCAAACTGCAGACCACTGCCCGGCTCACCCGGCTCCAGTAACAAGTGGACCTCCGCATAATGCCGCAAGGGCTCAAAGTGCCCCACCCCTTCGACGACATTAGCAATCGTCTCCTTATAGACAATCCTGCCGGCATCGAACGTCACCTCCACACCAAAACGGCTTTGGATAAGGCTCTGCAGAATTTCAATCTGCACCTCTCCCATAATCCGGGCCTGAATTTCCTGCAGCTGCTGATCCCAGACAATATGAAGTTCCGGCGCTTCTTCTTCAATCTGACGCAACTTGGGAAGCATCACTTTGGGGTCACAGCCTTCCGGTAGAATAATCTCATAGAACAGTATGGGTTCTAAGATTGGGGTATCTGAAGCTTCCTCTATCCCTAAGCCTTCTCCTGGTCTGGATTGGCTGAGCCCTGTTACTGCGCATACAGAACCTGCTTCTGCCTCATTCACTGCCTCGAATTTCTGTCCGGAATAGATACGAATTTGATTCACTTTCTCTTTCCAGATGCCATCCGTTAAGACATCTTTTACCTTGAGCCTTCCGCCTGTCAGCTTCATGTAAGTAAGGCGGTTCCCCTGCTCGTCTCTGGCTATTTTGAATAGTTTAGCCCCGAATTCAGCGGGGTAGGAAGGGATCATGACATAGTTTACAATACCCTGCATGAATGCCTCAACGCCCTCTAATTTTAAAGCAGAACCAAAAAAACACGGAAAAACTTTGCGCTCCGCGACAGCTCTTTTGATCTGCGAAGTTTCAATATCGCCCGTTTCCAGAAAGGTTTCCAGCATTATTTCTTCACACATGGCCAGCTGGTCGTAGAAATCGTCCGTCTCGACGTCTCCAAACTCAATACACCCATCATCCAGCTGCTTTTTCAATGCTTTCATTAACGTGTCCTTATCCGTCCCCTTCCGATCCATCTTATTGACGAATAAAAAAACCGGTATCTGATAGGTGTGCAGGAGCCGCCATAATGTTTTGGTATGCCCCTGCACCCCGTCCGCACCGCTTATCACTAAAATGGCATAATCCAGGACCTGAAGTGTTCTTTCCATGTCAGCCGAAAAATCCACGTGTCCCGGGGTGTCTAGTAAGGTAATCTGAGTTTCACCGATCTCAAAGATGGCCTGCTTGGAGAAAATAGTGATTCCTCTGGCTCTTTCCAGCTCATAGGTATCTAAATAAGCGTCCTTATTATCCACCCTTCCCAATCTGCCAATTTTGCCGCTTAAGAATAACAGACTCTCTGATAATGTCGTCTTGCCTGCATCCACATGAGCCAATATTCCAAGGACTATTTTTTCCATAATCTATTTCAAATCCTTCTGTTTCTCTGCTTCTAAAAAATCACAGTCCTTATCGGCCTGAATGTCACTTCTGCCATTATCCTCATGATACTAGTAAGTTTGGTATTTGACAATTTTATAGCCATTGAATTGCATTTTTCGCAGAAGAAAAGGGACTAAGCTCGCCACTTATGGCTTATCAAGATTTCAATGCGTTTAAATTGTTTGTTCTTGACGTAGGGCTGCTCGGTGCAATGAGTGAACTTGATATTAAATCATTGCTTGAGGGGAACAAACTATTTGAAGAGTTTAAAGGCTCCTTCTCTGAGATGTTTTACAAAAGAAGTATGCTCTGAAGTTCCAGATCGGGTACATCCGCATCAACTGAGGCATTCGAGGTCAATTCATCTATATAGAGGCGGTATGCCGATGCCTTTGCTTGCGGAATTCCTTGGACATGCCGATATTAAAACAACCAATGTGTACGCTTATGCGGATACTGAGATGAAGAGAATTGCCATTCGAGCTGCTACCAATCCGAATAATGCCTTTGAAACTGAACTCCCTGCATGGAAGACGGAGAATGATGAGGAATTACTCAAAGTATTATTCGGATTGAAAGTCTGATTATTCAATAGAATATTATCCCGAAGTTTTGAGGTAAGATTTTAGAAACCAAGTTGATATTAGAGGCTTTTAAACATTCGTTTAAAAACTTCGGGATAATAAATTCTTCGGGATAAACTCTGAACTCTTCTTCATTAAGTCCATCAATTACAAAGGCATTCTTTTGATCAATTATCTGGTTTTTGATTTCCTCTAAAACAGGAGACTGCGCCTTTTTCCAACGTATCTGTTGGCGCACAGCTTCCAAATACTCGGTAATTTTTCTAGGCTGTTCCAAAACTTGCACTTCCTAAAAGATCATTTACAGTAGCGGTATATATCTTCCATTCTTCTTTTTTCTCTTGCAAATACTTACGACCTGTTTTTGTAATACTGTAGTATTTTCGAACCCTCGTATTATCAGCCGTCTCTTCATAAGAAGTGAGCATCTTTTTCTGTTCTAAAATGTGGAGTAGTGGATATAATGTTCCTGCTTTTAACTCAAACGTATTGTTCGACTTTTTTCTGAGTTCTTCAATCATCTGGTAACCATACATATTCGTTTCGTCAAAATGAGCATCTGAACGGGGATTTGCACAATTATACAATCGTATATGTCCGTCTAACATGTACTCCTCTTCGGCCCCACCTGGAGAATTCGACCAATTTCCAAAGGCTCTCCATCCTTGAATTGGTCGTCCTATCTTATCTCTTACCCAAAGTGCGAGGGATGGATGACTACGAACCCATCCGGCAATTCGCTCTCGATCATAGAAGTCGACCTTAATATCAGCGGCAAGCGGGCAATCAGATAATGCTTCTCACATCGCATCTTTTCGATCTGTTAGAGCAGAGTCAGCAGTTAAACCCTGGCTGCTAACAATTATGTAATCAGACACAATTAAGTTGTATACAGCTGTGCAACTTATCAATGAGAACTCCGGAAACAGAAAGAGGGTACCCATTAACGAGTACCCATTTTGCCTACTTAATTCCTGCAATAAATTATGAAGCGTACCGAATTTGTCCGAATTCCTCTGTCCGTTTGATTTTCTGAAAAGGCTGAGTAATAGTCCAAGCAACAGGGATTTCGTCATAAGGTAAGGTTAACCGTTCCGCCTAGTAGGGACGGGCTGGGGTTTGGTAATGTCGCACTGCAAGACATTATCTTGAAAATTTTCCCATTATGTAGATTTCTCTCTTCATTCTGTGCTAATATAAAAGTACTAAGAAATACTTTTAGGGGTGATATCATGCCTTTAATTTCACACTTTTATGGGATTTTAATAAGGATGTTTTTTAATGATCAAGAACAGCACCATCTACCCCATTTTCATGCGATTTATGGAGAATATTCCGGTACTTTTTCACTCGATGGTGAAATTATAACAGGAAATATCCCAAAGAAACAACTGAAGCTTATTGCTGCCTGGGCTACAATCCATATGGAGGAACTTGAGGCACTATGGAAGTCCGTTCAGGAGACTGGTGAGTATTTTACCATTAAGGGTTTGGAGTGATTAAGATGGTACCAAGACCAAAAGAAGTTAAGCCATTGAACAACTTCTGCTTGCAAGTGCTTTTTGATAACGGAGAGACAAAGATTTATGATATGTCAAAGCTAATTGAGGAGCCGTTTTATCGGAAATTAAAAAATAAGCATATGTTTAATACTGTTAAAGTGAGTGATATCACTTTAGAATGGGCATCTGGCGAGGATATATGCCCCGATGAACTATATAATAACAGTAAGAATGCATAAAGTGTCAATGCTTATAGCCGCTATTATTGTCGAACAAGGTGCTCCGCGTCAACCCGTGGAACACCTTGTTCTTTTATGTCCAGCAACCGAAGGAATATGTTGTCTCGTCCATCTTTAATGTACCGACTCCATATAAGTTATCCAGGAAAACAAGATGCCCCACCCAGTTCCATCCCATAAAGAAACCTGCATCTCCCTAATATTTCGTACAACATTTACCGCTACCCAGTTGCATTGGCCAGCCATATCAAACCTTCACCGTCTTCTTCATCACAAACCCCGGCAACGACTCCTTCATCTTCCAAACAATGCTGATCGGTGCCGAACCATAGTGACTCTGAAAGTCTGCCAAGCCAAGACAGGTATAGGGTGATGTAAGCTTCTCCTCTTCTTTGTATTCCCTCACAAAAAATAAAACATTTCCTCCATTAAACGATTGGTTAATATACCTCTGACCTGTGACCGATTCCTCCGTCGTTCGACTCTGGAATTGCCAATGAAATAACTCCTCATTAATGGAATAATCCTGATACATCGTTGACGGAGAGTAATCTTTCTCGGACTTGTTTAAGGTCACAAAGAAAACATCTAACTTCTTTTCACTCAGGTAGAGGACACCTTCCCGAAAAGAGCTCTTCTTGTTCTCTGTATGTTTCCCCAGAGCCACTAAAATTTGATCCGAGGTATACGAGCAATATAAATCCAGCGGACTATCATTTCCTAATTCAACCAGTGACTTGTCAACGAAGTCTATTTTCACATACTGATAGTCTAGTAAGCCCATCAGTTCCCCATAAAGGAAGGGATCGTCAATCGCCCAGTAAAGCCACTCAAGAAAATCGCGCAAACGGATGCAATCTTTGAGAATCTAAAGAAAGTTCACGATGAGAATCAATCGAAGCACAATGTTTTAAGGTTATCCATAGATACTAAAGATAGAGTGAAAATTGGTGAGTTTTCACGGGGTGGCAGTAGTCGAGTTACTGTTAATGCTGGAGACCATGACTTCGGTGGTGACTATTTAACACCCTTTGGGATATTAGATTTAACCCATGATCATGTAGAGTTAATCTTTACAAACTCCAAGGTTACAGCGGATTTTATGGTTGATTACATAGAAACTTATTGGCTTAAAAGTGGTTATCCCAATGGTAAGGATACTCTGATTTTAAATGCGGATAACGGACCTGAAAATAGTAGCCGAAGAACCCAATTTATGAAACGGATGATGGAGTTTTCAGTAAGCTATAACGTAAAAGTTATCTTAGCCTACTATCCCCCATACCATAGCAAATATAATCCGATCGAACGCATATGGGGACGTTTGGAGCAACATTGGAATGGAGACCTTCTTGATACGCATGAAGCAGTTTTAGGATTTGCAAGTAGTACGACTTGGAATGGTAAAAACCCGTCGGTAACACTTACAGACAAACTATATGAAACCGGTAAAAAGGTAGCGAAAGAGGTCATGAAATTGTACGAAACTGCAATAGAACGAGCGAACGGTCTTGAAAAGTGGTTTGTCACGCTAAATCCAAAAAAAATGCAAGGAAGTGTTAGACATGGAAATTAAAGTATAGAAAATTAGTTTTGGGGCAAGGGGTAGTTGTACCCTTTTTCAGCATACACAAGCATAACCGTTACCATTATTGTATAATGCAGGAAAATGAATCTTAAAAAAACCAGATGAAATCTTATGGTCGAATCCCAAGTGGCCAAAATTGTGAATTGACTTGTTTATTTTTTTAACATGCCTAAATCCATTCGAAGAAGTAATAGGGTGTGTTTTCCTACCGAAAACACACCCTATTATGAAGCAAAACTAATATTATCATATAACCAATTATTACTGAAGCATTTCTTTCGCTTTTACAGCAGCCTCGTCAAGAAGATCCTTTAGCCTTATGAGTTCCTTGTCGAGTTCCTCCAGACTCAAATTGTCATATTTGTTCATATAAAGGTGCCCCAATTTCCTCATATTCCCTTCCTCCTATAACCTCCGGACAAGCAGACTCATAAGTATAGGACAGGCCGAGTACACCCAGCCTGTGAGTGCGCAGGAACGGAGGCGAAGAGCATGGCCGTGGAAGCATTGCCCTTAGATTCGGCGCTGATTGTGAAATACCAGCTTGAACTGACACCCGCCGACGCCCCGGTAGTCAGAGTCCTCTTGACTGTTGCACCCCAAAAAATAGCTTATAATAAATTGAGGTATTCCCTTCTTCCATCCACAATGGCATATATAATAACTGCCTTCTCTTCTGGATTAAATTTATAAAATATAAGATGCCTTTCAACAATAATTACTCTATAACCCTGCTTTTTCAAAATTGTATATCTTGGTATATTTCCTGACTCCGGAAAATCTTGCAGACGATTGACTGCGGTTTCAATTTTATCCAGATATCCCAGTGCAATATCCACGTCTCCGGAATCATCCGCTATATAGAATATGATTTCACGGAGTTGCTCCTCTGCCTTATCCGTTCTCAGTAGTTTATACTTCATACATTCTTACTTCCCAATAAAGATGCCCGAAGTTCGTCAAACGAATCCTTCATCGGTGCCACTCGTCCAGATTTCACATCCTCATCTGCTTCAGCTAACGTTTTCAACAGCTCTAATTCTGATTTCAGCTGATAGTAATCCTGTAATCCCAGAACTACCGTATCTCCTCGTCCATTTACCGTAATAATAACAGCTTCTCTCGTTTCTTTGCACTGTTTTGATATTTCACTGTAATGATTTCTTAAATCTGCTGACGGCCGGATTATTTTCTCCATGGTATCACCTCTTTCCAATATGCTTTCTAATAGTCATATTATATCATAATACGACTATATAATCAACCAAATAATTCCAGACGCATTCACTATGGACGGTTTATTACCACTTGTATTTTAGTTCCTCAGGCTGATGCTAATACTAGGCATCGTAGTCCCCTTTGACTGAAAAGCGAATTGCGGACAAAAAATCGCCCCACACTTCCATAGTGTAGGGGATAACTTTTTCTGATTTGACAAGCACCGGTGCTCCTAGGGCCCCCTATACGGAGCAGCCCTCCCGCGATCAGTTGTCTCCATCTTTTAGCACTTTAACCTCGTCTTCTGTCAAACCTGTTGCTTTAGCTATCTTTGAAATTTCCACTCCCAAATCCAAAATATTCTTCGCAACTTCTGCCTTTCCCTTCTGGATTGCTTCCCTCAACTGCCGGCTGAAGCAAATCTAAAATATTATCATATAACCAATTATTGCTGAAGCATTTCTTTCGCTTTTACAGCAGCACTGCCTGCATCAGGAGCAAAACCATCGGCACCGGTTAAAATGTGAGGCTTTTTTTCAACAATGGGGCTATCGAAAAATCAAATGTATATATTAGTAATTCCAAGAGCTTTATCAGTAGCGAAGAAAATAAAGTAATATGTGTTCATGATCAGGATATGATCATCCTCCAAACAGAAGACACAAAGCAGGTACTCAATGATATATTAAATGCATTTGATTATTATAATGACTGGTTTGAAAACTTACATGAACAGATTGCATCTGGCTGTTCACTGCAATATCTGATAGATTGCGGTAGAGATTTTTTTGACGAAATAATATCAGTTGCAGATCCTGCCTATTCAATCAATGCCTTAAGTATCCCTGAAACCTATGATATGTCCGGCGATTTTTTTCAGGATATGCTTTACAATAAAACAATGCAACTAGACATAATTATGGAAATAAACCGTGATAGCAGAATCCGTGAAGTAAACAGAAAGGACGCCTACATTATAGACAATAAGCTATTGCCTCACAGATCCATCTGCTCAAACCTTGTATTCAATAACCAACATTTCGGATGGATAACCATGATGGAACAAAATCATCCTACCACTCAGGGCAGATTGGATGCTTTTTCAGCTTATGCAGAGATGATCGTATACTGGCTTACTTACAACAAAACACAAAATGAATTCAAATCATATCAACAATTCTTTCTTGATTTGCTTAACGGACTCCCCGGAACACAAACAGCTATAAACCAACATTTTCAGGCAATCGGATGGAATCCTTCTGACGACAAAATGATAGTGAGCATAAATTGCATAGTAAAGAAAGATATTATGCTCACTCTTTCAAGACTTATTGAAAAATGGTTTCCTGCTTGTTTAGGTATTTTTTATGAGGATTTGATCGTGGTAATTTGCAATCTGGCCTTGATGAATAAATCTGATTTCATGCTTAAATTTAAAGAAATATCCACACCCTGCGAATGTTTCTGCGGGATTAGTTACATCTTTGATGATACAGCGCAAGCACCACTCTATTTCGAACAAACAATAATTGCAGCAAAATACGGCAATCACAAACCCGGCAGTCTAAACGAATGTTCCGACCACGCCGTTGCTTATGGGCTTGACATTGTTAAGCAGAATGTCCGAACTGATATCAAACATCCTGCAATAAAGATTCTTCAAAAATACGATGAGAATACTAATTCTGACTTGACAGTGACATTAAAAACATTTCTCGAGAATGAACGAAATTACACAAAAACAGCAAATGTCCTCTTCATCCATAAAAACTCATTAAAATACAGGTTGTCAAGGATTAATGACTTAACCGGTATTGATCTTGATTCTTATGAGACAAGGTTACATCTGCTATTTTCGTTTTATCTTGATTAAATTTTATTTATATTCTGTGACAAACCTCATTTATACTAAACACGATTAGTAGATTTTTAGATGATTTGTTGAATGAGCTCTAACCAAGCGAAAAATACGTTGTATGCCATAGGAGCTCAATTGGCAGATTTTGGTTGGCACTTGCCAAGAAAAGCGATCCGAAATTGACTATTCCGAATTAATTAAGGTACAATATGAGTAGAATTATGATATTATTCATTCAGAAGGGGATATACTATGCCTGCCATTAAGTCGTCTACCTCACTACGCAATGATTATAGCAAAATCTCCAAGTACTGCCATGAAACTGGCGAACCAGTGTACGTTACCGTCAACGGCGAAGGCGATTTAACCGTAATGAGTATCGATGCTTTTGAGAAACGCGAACGGGCATTGGAAATCCGCGAAAAGCTCCTGGAAGCACAATTGCAAAAAGCCAATGGCAGGCCTATGCTGGACTTTGACAAGGCCATGAGCGAACTGAAGGCGCTGGCACATGGCAAACTATAAAATTAAAATTACTCAGATTGCACAAGATGACTTGAAAAGTATAATTGCGCATATTCGTCTCAATAATCCCGATGCCGCCATCAGAATGTATGAAACAATAAAAGATTCTCTAGGCAAGCTGGCAGACTCCCCTCTGATGGGTTCAGTACCACTGGACACGAAGATTGCCGGACAAGGCTATCGCATGATCATTGTTGATCCCTATCTTGTTTTCTACATCCTAGTTATGGAAGAGAATACAGCGGAAGTTCATCGAGTGCTTCATGGTAGACAGGATTTTCGGCGCATGATGAGGTAACAAATAATTGATTTCTCAATAAATTATTAAGCCCCCCAAGCTCGTCAACGAGAGCTTGCCTCCATATATAGATGTTCTATATATGTCAATACAAAAAATACAGGAGCGTTTGATAAATTCATCTCTCACCTCAGCAGCGTGCAATCTCCAATTATTGGCATTCTTAGCATAGCATGCTGAGGATTAAATCATAAGCACCGATAATCGCTTTGTACTAATTGTTCCCTTAATTGTACTAACAGGTTAAGTAATTTGTTATCCGAAACCAACGAACTCCCGGGTTCATCTTCCTCTTCTTCTTCATCTTCTTCATAGTCGTCATAATCCTCATATGGATCGTCAATACAGGACGCATCCAGGCGGCAATTGATCACGATAATTGTCCGGCCACCTTGGTCGAATACAGTTATCCCACAATCGTCTTCACCGTCAAATTCGTATTTCTTCAGCTCAGCTACCTGTTCCTCCGAATAATCGAAGGCGATGGCGAGCGTCCACCAATCATAAGATTCACTGTACATAACATCATAATACTTTCCCATGAGCGTCTCCCAACCGCCAGGAATATCATAGCCGTCTGCATGATAAATAAAGCTCACTTCTCTGCCAGTCGGATCGGCTCGACTGGATAATGAAGCGACTGCTTGCCTTTCCTTTTTGCTCAGTACTTTGTCCACTGCGAGAAATTCATAGGAGGTTGAACTGTGGTCTGACGTGAACCCTTTTTTAACGCTGATAATTTTCATAACTGTTTTCTCCTTATCTCATTTTTTCTAAGCACCCATTTGGGATAGTCTTCTGCCGCCAGCCATCCTTGTATTTCCTCAAAGGATGCATAAGGGCAGCCCCCGTCTGTAAAGCCAATGCCCTCTTGAATATCCACAATTGTGTCAGAAAGTCCATACTTACCATATTTTCTCAACATAGCAGTTGTTAACACAGGTTCGGGACAACCTGAATCGCCCCCTAAAGCATCTTCAGCAAACACCCGACACCCTCCGCACTGGATTTTAGCAGAACAATGACCACATTGACTAGCTTTGAAAGGCTTTTTGGTACGAAAACTTCGGTACCTTTTCAGAACTTCACTGTTTATCCAGACGCTTTGTAAGTCATCTTCCAGTAAATTACCTGCAGATAATTCTTGTCCGACTAACTGGGAACAGGGAAAGATTGCACCGTTCGGTGCCATTGACAGAATCCTATTCCCAGCAGTACATCCCCTGATCCCCTTAGACTCCGCTATTTGAGAAGGTAGTTTTCTTTCCAGAAAAGCCAGCCCACAGTCCACCCTGAATTGAATATGTGGATAGGTATCCACAGTTTTTAACAACTTCCGTTCAAATTCCAAAAGAGTGTACTCGTCAGGTTTTTCCTTAACCCAACGGTCAATGTCCTCTGGTGGTTTATAGCGCAGCAACGTTAACCTTTTAAAGCCTACAGTTGCTAACAATTCAATGATGTACTCAAATTCGCTAAGAGTCGAGTTGGATATAATTAAATTAGCTCCAATATCAAGACCTAGTTCACTGGTCATGGTGATGAGTTGGGTCAGCTTTTCTTTTTCTTTTTCCGGTTGTTCCAGCAATTCCTCATGCCTAATTCCAATCTGCAAGCTCTTAATATAGTTTGCTAGCTTTCCTAAAGCATCAGGCTCATGCTGATACCTGCCAGTCGTAACATGAACTACCAGCTTCCTTTCATTCCCTCCGACTTAGGTTTACACATCTTGACAATAGTAAAAAACGGCATTAGAATAAAGAAGTATTAATTTTAAAAGGTGGAGTATTGATGTCGGTTCTGTCTGTTACGGTGGGTCTCAACTAAATATAGTTGCAAAAGGCGTTCACTTAACGGGAATTATCCCGTTTGTTGTGTTGCCCTTTTGAAAAACATACCTAACAGACTGCTTCTATACTTCCAATCATTGATGCGTGACAGGGTGTGCTTGTCGCGTTGTTTTTATGTTGAGATTTTACCCGCAGGAGCATTTTGCACTTTTACAGGTGTAGTATGTTTTTCTGCGGGCTTTTTATTGATTAATTTTGTGATAGGAGATACCCAAATGAATAATTTTATAACTCTGGAATTTGACGAAATCCTCAAGCAACTTGCTGATAAAGCCCTGTCTGATCTTGTTAAAGCTCGCTGTCTCGCGCTTGTCCCCTCATTAAACGAGGCGGAAGTAATACGGCGCCTGGACGAAACAACCCAGGCCAAACGAATTATTGAACAGACTGGCACCCCGCCCCTGCCCCCAATGACGGATCTACAGAAAGTCATTGACCTGATCGCCATTGATGCACTTCTGATGCCTGATCAGATTGCCCATGTTTCGTCCTTCCTTGTATCCTGCCGAAGAATAAAAGCTTACCTCGAGAAAGCTAAGTCGACCGAGATCATCATCGCCTGGTACGGTGAATCAATCAACGAATTATCCGAGCTTGAAAATGAAATCGAGCGCTGCATCCGAAACGGTATTGTCGACGATAAAGCGTCAGCTCGGCTTGCCGATATTCGGCGACATACCGTTGTCACGACTGATCAGATCAAAGCAAAGCTTGATGCACTACTCCGGAAAAACAAAACCTGGTTTTCAGAGAGTTTTGTTTCCTTAAGAAACGGACACTATACTTTGCCAGTCAAGCGTCAACACAAGAACAATCTCGCCGGTTCGGTGATCGACCTGTCGCAAACCGGAGGGACCTGCTTTATTGAGCCGGCATCTGTGGGCCGACTGCAAGCGGAGCTGACCGCCCTGCAAATTGAAGAAGACAGCGAAGTCAGGCGTATCCTGTATTCCCTGACGGCTCTTATTAGCGAGAGTCTTCCGGTTATTAGGCAAAACATCGAGACCATGGAAACACTGGACTTTCTCTTTGCCAAGGGTAAGCTAAGTTTGGCGATGAAAGCCTCGTCCGTCCTCATTAATTCCGAAAGAAAAATCCTGATGATCAACGCCCGACATCCCTTGCTTAATCCCGCGACTGCCGTCCCTTTAAACTTTGAAGTCGGCTATACAACCAATGGTGTCGTTATTACCGGCCCGAATACGGGCGGCAAAACCGTTGCCTTAAAAACCGTCGGACTTCTCTCTCTGATGGCCCAAAGCGGACTGCATGTTCCCGCAGCTGAAAACAGTATTTTTTGCCTGCACAATCTGGTGTTGTGTGATATTGGCGATGGGCAGAGTATTACGGAAAATCTATCGACTTTTTCTGCTCACATTAAGAACATTATCGAGATATTAAGGCAGGCAAATCTTGAATCACTGGTCCTTCTCGACGAACTTGGCTCCGGAACTGACCCGGCCGAAGGAATGGGACTGGCAATTGCCATATTAGATGAGCTGAGCACCAAAAAGTGCCTGTTTGTTGTGACAACCCATTATCCGGAAATCAAAGAATACGCGGCCCATAAGCCGGGGCTTGTCAATGCCCGCATGGCCTTCGACAAAGAGAGCCTTTTGCCGCTCTACCGTCTGGAAATCGGAGAGGCTGGGGCGAGTTGCGCGCTCTATATTGCGGAAAGACTGGGTATGCCACAACACATGCTTATCCGCGCTCACCAAGCCGCCTATGGAAATTCAACCAAACAATACGAGGGTGCGCTGCAGCAAAGTAATCCTTTACCTGCTCAGGCTGCTATAATAGTACCCCAGATTGTCAAACAAGAAAAACCAAAGCCCAAAGTGCCGTCTCGCAGCGAAACGTTTAAGCTTGGTGACAGTGTCATTGTCTACCCTCAAAAGGAAACCGGCATTGTCTATGCACCTTCCAACGCTAAGGGGGAAATTGGCGTTCAGATTAAGGGACAGAAAAGCTTGATCAATCATAAACGGCTGAAATTGCAGCTAGCCGCCAGTGAACTCTACCCCGCTGATTATGATTTTTCCATCATCTTTGACAGTGTTGCCAACCGAAAAGCCCGCCATCAGTTGGAGAAAGGGCACTACGAGGGGAATGTAATTGTTAATGAGTGGGATGAAAAATGAAAAAAAGGTCAAGGATATGCATGCAATCTTAGTGGAAAATATTATGATTGGCGCAGATGCAACCTTTTTGCGATAGGAAATCTATCACCTATCGTTCCCAAAACGCCGTTTATCAATAGACAAAAACTAAACTCATATCTACGATTAAGTCTGGAAATATTGATACCGTTATTTTATCATCCTCAGTATATAACTCAGTTCTGCCATATCTTTGATTACCTTGCAAAACAAAGACACTAACGAGTTTTTGATCAGGTTCTACAATCCAATATTCCTGAACACCGGCTTTTTCGTATTTATTAAACTTTATTACCCTGTCCATCTTTACGGATGAAGGAGAAATGATTTCTATAATCATTTCTGGAGCCCCATTGCAGCCTTTATTATCTAGCTTCGATTTATCACACACAATGGATATATCGGGTTCGACAATGGTCTTAACTTCCTTCTCATTATTTTCATTTCCTAATGGCAATCTAACGCAAAAAGGAGCAGGATAAACTTTGCAGGGTTTGCCTGATAAATAATTAGCAATTTGTCTTACCAATTCTGTCAGTACTTCTTGGTGTACAGGTGCCGAGGCTGCTTGCATATACGGTACTCCGTCAATAATTTCCCATCGTTCATCTTCTGGGTACTTCAAATAGTCTGCATACGTATATTTGTTTACATCTTGTAATAATGGAATAGTAAACACTCTCCTTTGCCAAAACATATCCAATTAATGGTATTATCGTAGCACGTTAGCTTATCATTCTCAATGTCGTATTTCCACCTTACTCAACAGTAGGTTAAATACTCCCTTTGAATTTCGACGATCTCACCGGTCTTTTTGTTGAAATAACAGTTCCATTCATCCAGGATAAAATCCAGTCTGTCGGCAATTTCTTTTAAACTAACGGGCTGCAAAAGTCGTGATCACCCTTTCCTTTTACCAAGAAGACTATACAAGGATCCCGGCCCAACGTTGTTTTTTGCCTCTTAAACGTAACGGGTTAGTTTTAGAAGCCTTCAGAATGGGTAGTTATCCAAGGTATTTATTAATGTTAATCGTTAATAAACTATTGACTAACGAATATATCGGTCCTATAATGCAATTATATATTGAGGAGGGAATATTTATGAGTCAAGACAATATAAGTATTATAAAAAAGCGAGCAGATAAAATTCAAAAGGTAATAGCATTAATTTTCATTCTTGGGGTAATACTTTTCTTTGCTGCATTGATAGGTTTTGTTGTTTTGTTCTTTGCTTCATCAGAAAAATTCAATGCAGTTAGAGGCAACTTGGACTGGAGTATAAATTATGAACTAGCTAAGAGTTCTTCTTTCTTTATTACTATTCCTCACAAAATTTTGCCTATATCTACTAGCAGGTTTAGTGCTAAATATGCGGGTTTAACTAGCTTGTTTTCACTTCTAATTAACCTATCTTTTACTCTGTATGGAATAAAGCAGGTTGGAAATATTCTCAAGTCTATGGCTAATGATATAACTCCATTTATTATGGATAATGTGAAACGTCTTAACAAACTTGCTTATATAATAATCATTTATTCAGTTGCAGTAGATATTCTATCAAATCTTTTTGTCAGTATTTTTGTAACGAAAATATTTTTTTTAGATTTATCAAATATTCATTTAAGTGGCGTATTAGTTGGAGGACTTATTCTTGTCATAGCGGATATATTCAAATATGGAGTATTCCTACAAAAAGAATTTGACACAACGTTGTAAGGACGTGTTGAAAAATGACTATTATAATAAGATTAGATAGAATTTTAGTTGAAAAAAAAATGAAACTTAACGAATTAGCTGAAACAATTGGTATTTCTAATGTAAATCTCTCAAACTTAAAAACCGGTAAAGTAAGGGCTATTAGATTTTCAACCCTTGATGCAATCTGTGTCGCGCTGAACTGTCAGCCAGGTGATATATTAGAACACGTTTGTACAAATGACGATAAAGACAAATAGAAAAAAACGGATAGTCTTTCACCTATTTCTCCCAGACTTTGGCCTGAGCGGTCTGATGATATCTTTCTTTATTAAATCATCGAGCGTAAATAGCCTGCCCTTTACTAATTGCTTAGTCAGCTTTATTATAGTCCTGTACGAATTCTTCTGAACAATTTTTGAGAATTGTCCCTAAAAAGCCGCTGCCATTGTATCGATAATATTCCCGGCAACGGCGATTTACAGAGACTTAAAGAGTGGAGCTGTACTTTGGCGAATCCTCCTTGTAACTGGGGCAAAAGTTTGATTCAATGTGGCATTAATGAATAATTGTCGAATGCCCCCCTATACCGTAGGTCCCTCCGATCTACGTAATACCCATTTAGTCTAGTCAATTTATCTATTTTTGTGTGACTATGAATGCCAGTGATACTATGAAAACTTTGTCCTACTTTTGATTTCATTTCATAGTATCCTAAATAATAAAGGAGTGTATTTAGTTTATGATTAATGAAAAAACGAAAAAACTATCGCCATCAATCGATGAATGGCTCAAAGAAGCCAAAACTGATCCAGTGGCATTACAGGAAGGGATGTTTTTAGTTCATAATGGCGTTGTGCGCCAAACTCCCAAGGCCAAGGTGCGCCAAGGAATTGATGACGGTTCGATGGTGAAGGGAATGGAATTTGCTTATGATGAAGCAAAGGTTGATGCGGCGATTACTGAAACCTATAAGATGAACGGTATCTTCCATGTCAGGGTTTGGCTTAATGAAGGCACGCTCGAACTTGGCGATGACATAATGTATGTACTGATTGGCGGCGACATCAGACCACATGTTGTCGATGCCCTGCAATTCCTAGTTGAAAAGATTAAAAGCAAATGTGTTACCGAAATTGAACAAAAATAAGTACCAGAAACTTTAGTGCAGAGTTCGTCAGCCAGTATACACTAAGGACAGCGAGTGCTTTCCACAGGAATACAGGTCCAATCACTACCGCTACAGTGAACTACCCACTACCCTAAAGGGGTAGTGGCTTCTGAAACGGAGCAAAGTTCACCAGACTGAGTAGTCAGAAACGAATACTACGATAGTTAGGTCATGATACCTGCGGTTGACGCATCAGACCGTTGCTCTATCGCTC
>JARLHV010000013.1 GCA_031292055.1 Desulfosporosinus sp. | reverse complement strand
TCTTTAATTACTTCTTCGCTAATTTGTTCAACAGACATTACTCTTCCTCCTTTCTTACCAGCCTTGCGCTAGAGAAGTTTCAAATTTTTCCGCAGCTTTTCTATGCACATTTAGTTTCCAAGACCGATACTCTAAAGCATCCAGGATTTTCCGTGCACCAATGACAGGATCCATCTCTAAGATGAAGTTTCCACCAAAGACGTCATGCGCAATTTGAGTTGTAACCCCATAGACAAGGTCACTACCTTCAACAGGAGGCATAGAACCAACGTGGCATGGCAGTCCCATCGTGACACACCAAGAACCGATCGCAACCGCTTTTTCATGCATGGCCTCTGGAGCAGACGCGGCAAATGGAACTTTCGGTGTGTCTACACCAAGCTCATTAGCCATTGCTATTGCCAAGTCCATACCGCGGCTGTTATCCACACAAGAGCCACAATGGAAGACTAAGGGCAGACCTGTTGCCAATTGAGGATTTGCTGCTTCCAGCATTTTAAAGAATGATTTGAGCCCTTCGCCGGCGTATTCTTCAACGGCTAAAGGTGACATAAGACCAAATTTAGCATAGGCACCGGAAGAGCAACCAGTGGAAACAACAAATACGTCATTTTTTACAAGCTCTTTTAGAACTGCAACGTGGCCTTCATCTTGAGGACGTCTGAGATTATTACATCCTGCCATCAGCACGACACCCTTAAGTTGTCCGCTTAGTATAGCATCTGTTAGCACAGAAATTGGACGATCCGGATTGACCTTCGAGAAAATTTCCATAAGCGCTTCCACACTGAAGCCTGCAACAATGCTGTGTTTTTCGGAAGGAATGTTGACTTTTTTAGGATCGCGATTCTTAAATGCTTTAATAGCAATGCCAATAACCTTTTTAGCATCTTCCAAAGCGGTAGCTGTATTAAAGGCGATGTGTTGGGCATTGGGGATTTTCATGATCGCTTCAGTTGTAATAACTTTAGTATGATAGCATTCCGCCAGAGTTTGCACTGCTGGGTAAATACACTGAATATCAACGACCATTGCATCCAAAGCACCGGTCAAGATAGCTAATTCCTGTGAGGCCGAAGAGGTAGCCATATAAACGCCTTCGCGCATGAGCAGTTCATTACCTGTACAGCAAATTCCAACCACATTGACGCCTTCAGCACCAGCAGCAATAGCATCATCTTTCATTGCGCGTGCAGCGGCAACGATCATTTCACTTAAAACCGGGTTGTGTCCATGAGCAGCAATATTGACCATTTTTTCATTGATTACGCCCAGATTAGCCTCTGAGACGATCGGCTGAGGGATTCCGAACATAACGTCACTGAGTTTTGTCCCGATATACTCTCCACCTAAGTCGGCCAGCGAACACTTTAGACCTCCGAAAATAATGTTAACAGGATCACTGTCAACGCCCATGGCAGTTTGGGCTATTAGTTCGGTAACAGATTTGTCAATGGCTGTTGGCATAATGTTAGTGGCTAGGAATTTCTTGCGACGTCCCTCAGTCAAAAATGAATCCAAAAACGCCAGAGGACGATCTTGGTAGCGACCGAAATCTGCATACCCTACTTCGACAACATCTCTTAAGATATCCGCGTCCGCACGGTCTAAGGTGGCAATCCCTAAATCCTGAGCTAATTTTTGAAGTTTAGCCGGCGATTCAATCTTATAATCTGGAGCATGACCCTCAAGCATAGCATGAGCGGTATGGAGTACATGACGCGCGTGCTCCGAGTGGGAAGCAGCCCCTCCAGCAATGAGGCGGACAATATTCCGCGAAACAATAGTATATGCCGATGCTCCGCATAATCCGCGACTGCCAGGACCCTCTTCTGTTTTGACTCGGCAAGGACCTGCCATACAAATTCGGCAACATATTCCTTTATATCCAAAAGCACACTGCGGGTGTTGAGCAACTGCACGGTCAAAGACCGTCTCAATTTTTTGTTCCTCTACCATTTTCAACATCTGAAGTGCACCGGGGTCGGTCGTTCTAATAGGATTCTTAGGTTCAAAGACTCGTGGTGCGTCCGACGGTCGGGCGGTATGGGTTAAATCCCGATATCTGGGCATGTTACAACCTCCTCTTTTTTAAGATCCCTTTTTATAACTTTTATATTTACATCTACCACCGAAAACCTCTTTCAACTCCCTTCACCGACTATTTTTTGATAAATCGTATCTAGTTGAACTCTCAGAGACCCTGCGGGCAACTCTTCATTGCCAGTATTTATTGACATTTCCAACAGTTCTTCACTGTAAGGAATGATGCCAATAAGCTGTTCTGAGGAAAAGTGGTCTCTAAGAAAATTTTCTTCTTTAGGATTGCGAACTTTATTGCCAATGACAACCACGCGAGGGATACCTAACTCAAGGGCGAGTTTCTGAATGACTCTTACAGTTTGTACGCTGACTTTGGATGGTTCAGTTACAACGACCAAGACATCAACGCCAAGAGCTGTACCACGAGTGAGCTGTTCAATCCCTGCACCCATATCCAAAATGACAGTATCTTGTTCTCCAAGGATTAGCGAATTAACCAAGGCTTGGAGAAAGCTGTTTTCCTTACAATAGCAGGAGGTTCCTCCCCCCTTGATGTTCCCCATGCGGAAAAACCGAAGAGTTCCTATGGACACGCTGTAGTCGTCTAAAATGTCGTCCACATTAGGGTTTAGTGAGTAATATGCTCCACTGCCCCCCATGCGCTCTTCAATCAGTTCTTTCATGTCGACGATAGGTTTTAAATCTGCCAGAATATTCTCTGAGATTCCCAAGACAGTACCAAGGCTGGCATCAGGATCCGCGTCAACCGCCAAAACAGTGATACCTTTTTGTGATAGCCAACGCGCAAAATTTGCTGTGAAGGTGGTTTTACCGACGCCACCTTTGCCTGAGATTGCAATTTTCAACGGCCTCGACTCCTTTTGGATTTTCATTTTTAGGCCTTCACTAGCCAGCAATTTTCCTCTTACAAGTATATATTCTTTTTTTATTTGGAGAATCCTGCAAACTTTCTGAATTTTTTTAAATATTTTGTTTATTTCTATTTTTTTAAAAAAGTATAGATTATTGTAAGTTCCTAACATCACCTTTCTTATAAGGGAAAATTCAAAATATTCTCATTCCTAAAAAAGAATTACCTCTTAAAAATTTCGAAAATGGAAGTGGCTAAACCAACACCGAAAGATTTTGAGAATAATTCCTTATGTTTTAGGTATTCGCTAAGAAAGTCAATTTTCCTTGGAGTACCAATAATAAAGTTCATTGGAGATGGTATTCGTTTTTTTTATTGCAAATAAATTTCTAACTGGTTCTATTTGATTAAGCCTACGCTAATGGAACGAAAAGAGCAAAACTCCACAAAATGTATACAACTTAAAAATCGCGAGACTGATTAGTCGCCAATGCATTTGTATTTGAGAAAGACCAACAAAAATAGGCTTCCCACATAAATTATCTTTGTGACTTTACTCACAAGCTAAAGATATCACTGCAGTAAAGTCTTGTCTATAGTAAATAGATATGTTCTCAATCCGTTTACATTATGACAATTTTGTCCAAGATCCCTAGTATTTTGTACAATATTCTCATTCCGATTAATGCAAATAATTGAACAAATCATTAAGGATCGCTCTGCTGACACCGCTCAGATCGACTTTTCCATCTGCTAAGAGCTGCTCAGCAGCTTGGGGCTCGATAACCCCTCCATGTTACTCTATTAGACAAGGCCAGGGATGAAATGCAAGACCAACAGTTCCTGGTCCAACATGAGTTGCAATGACAGCTCCCAGCTCAAATAAGTGAACTTCATGCTTAGGAAAACGAGTCCGAAGTTCGTTGAGCAGAATTACTCCTTTTTCTGGCACACTGACGTGCATGACACAAATACGGTACCGATTTCCAGTAGACAATGCCCTGGTCAATTCATCAAGCACACGTTGCCAAGCCCGTGAGTGTGAACGCACTTTCTCAAAAACGTCGATTTCTGCACGCTGATTAAAATAAAGGATTGGTTTTATTTGCAGCAACGTCCCAACCAAAGCTGCGGCCCCTCCGATTCGTCCACCTTTTCGCAAATTCTCCAACGTATTGACTATGAAGTAAAGTTCGGTTTGTTGTTTAAGAATCTGAAGATGAGCCATAATTTCCTCTATACTCATTCCTTGTTCTGCCCATTCTCCCGCTGCCCAAGCCAGAACGCCAAGACCCAAAGCCGATGACCTTGAATCAAAGATGTGAACGTTAGGGTTGGAAGCCAACTCGATCGCCATCTGGGCTGAATGTAGCGTCCCACTAATAGCTGCAGAGAGATGAAGACTGATAATCTCCTCAATACCTTCAGAGAACAAGGATTCATAGGTTTGGAGAAATGCGCCAACTGACGGTTGAGAGGTTGTGGATATACCAGAAGTATGAGTTAATTTTTCAAAAAAAACAGCACTCGATAATTCCTGTTCAGAAAATGTTTCATTCCCAATGTTAACATAGAGGGGTACGACGCGAATCTGAAACTGTTCTAAAATATCATGCGTCAAATATCCGGTAGAATCCATGACGATCCCTATTTTACTCAAATCTCTTCTCTCCTTGTAATCAAAACGCCTCAAGAAATTTGTATATCATTGACCGTGTGAGTATTCTTTTGCAAATCACTCAGCTAGGATCGAATCTGGCATGTACACAGTATATATATACGAGATTAATTCCATAATATAACAATTAAACTTTTACATTTCTGCCCTATGTTGTATATTAGGAACTTAATTTTGATCGAACCTGATAAGAAAGAACACAGTTGGGATGGAGAAGACTGAAAAGTAGGGGTTGACAGGATTACAGCAATTTGTTATTATAATACTCGTTCTAACAAACGGGGCGTGGCGCAGTTTGGTAGCGTGCTTGGTTCGGGACCAAGAGGCCGTGGGTTCGAATCCCGTCGCCCCGACCATCCTTACTCCTGCAAGGAGTACTGGATTTTTTAGAATAAATAATAATCAAATAATTACAAGTCAACCATATTTGATTATACAGGACTGCTTTGTCTCTTGCAAATTTAAGTAAGAAGCAAAGTAGTTTTTTTGTTGATAAAATTTGTCATTACGAACTTATATAAACAAGGAACGTGAGAATTTGTTTATGTATAAATATGGATAAGTTTCAATAATTATGCTTTTTGCATAAAATGCATAGAAAAGGAGGTGTTTCCCGATGTATGGTTGTGTGAAACCAATTTGTTGCCCCCCTGAATATTGCGTGCGAGATTATTACACCCATCGTTTTATCCCTATTATTCATCCAGTCGTGAATATTAATCGGCAAAATATTATAGATGTGCCTCAGCATCATTATCAAGAAACCACAAGGAATGTAGTAGTCGACCCAGGCTATCAAGGTCATGGGTTCCCTGGTCATGGGTTCCCTGGTCATGGGTTCTCTGGTCATGGGTTCCCTGGTCATGGGTTCTCTGGTCATGGATTTCAAGGTCATGGGTTTCAAGGTCATGGATTTCAAGGTCGAGGTTAACAAGGTCACGGGTTTCAAATCTTACTAAGTCAACTCTCTTCTGAATTGAATGGTAATTGTCGGTACCGTGACGAGGCTTTAGTTTTGTTACGGTACTTCCTGGGCTATCCCACTTACTTAATTGCATTTAGAGATTCAATTTTATTCCATTTTCCTTTAACCACTTTCGCCTTTCCTTATAATCGGGAATTCGATTTCCTACTTGTTGCCAAAATTCCTTAGAGTGATTCATTTGGATAAAATGGCATAATTCATGCACAACCACATAGTCAATAATGTACATCGGGGCCATCACCAGTTTCCAATTGAAATTCAGGTTACCTTTTTGCGAACAACTTCCCCACCTGGTTTTCTGATTTTTAAACCTTACCTCATTGAGCCTAACACCTATATCGTCACTGAATGGCTCCAGTCGCTCACGAATTATTGTCTTTGCTTGGCTTATGTACCACTGCTCCAGCTTTCTCCTAATTGCCTCTCGTCTCTTTTCCAGAGGGATATGTTTATTAATAAATACGAGAAATTGACTGTCTGTAAGATTAATCCTCGTGAATCGGCCCTCATCTTCTATGACCTTGAGCGAATAGTCTTTACCCATAAACAAGAGCTTTTCTCCACTAACAAACTCTCGTTCCGCTTCAATCTGTGCGAGCCGTTGGATATGATACTCGTATTTAGTTACTATCCAGTCTCGCTTGTTCTCCACAAATGAGATAATTTCACTATCGTCCATTGAAACAGGCGCCACGACTCGGACTCCATCTATGCCAACCGATAACTTAAGATATTTGGCTCTAAAGCTTCTTCTAATTGAATAGGAAATTACTGTAGAACCTATTTTAAAGTTTAGCATATCCTCATTCCTTATTGAGCTACTTAATTTATCAAGTTAATACTATGATAAACTATATAGTCTTACAAGTACACCCATTTTGGCTTGTGCAGAAAATTTTTTACTAAAAATGGAAACCAGTGCGTAATTTACTCATTTTGAGATAGTGAGTAAATTAAAAAAAAGCTTTCTATACCTCTAACAGGACAGAAAGCTCTCTTAATAGTACCAACTTAAATTTATCTGAGATTGGACTTTCCTATCCCAAGTTAAAACCTTTTTCGTTCTATTTTTAAGGACCTCTTCAACTCGCTTAGACATTCTTAACAGCAAACTCTTTCTCATCATCAGCTGCAGCTATTTTTAGTTTAAACTCTTTCCCCAAAAATTTCTTGAGAAACAAAAAAGCCTTCCGCCCACTAAAAGGACAGAAAGTATTCTGCTGTGCCACCTTAATTGTTTGAAATCGTCTTGACCTCCCTAATAAAACGAACTTCTTTCGCCTTAAGGGGAAAGAACATATTTCAAACCCTCTAATCGGATGTAGAGAAACTTTTTCTCGATATCCGCGCTTCTGTAACGGGAAACCCCCGGCATCACCTACTAGCAATTAGCGCGTTCAGATCGCAACTCAAAGAACCATTCCGACAAAGAAGATATATCAGACCCCCGCCACTTCTGACTCACTAAAAACTTCACTGTCTGAGATACTTTTTCTCTTCATCATTTTTTGTTGTATAACGCAATTGTATACCTTAATAAATCCATTGTCAACTTATAATTGAGTGAAAAAATATTTTCCTTAAATACGATAACTCGATTCGACTTTTATCTTGACTTGACTAAATCATCCATAGCTCGCAACATGTCGGCTGGAAACGGAGCACTCACTGTGACCATTTGAGCTGTGTGGGGATGTCTAAAACAAAGCGTTGCCGCATGCAGTGCCTGTCTTTTAATAATGGAAGAACGCCTTCCATACATACCATCCCCTATAATTGGATGCCCGATATGCACCAGATGAACTCGAATCTGGTGAGTCTTCCCAGTTGCCAGAGAGAGTTCCAAAAGTGCGGCATCTGATAATGTTTGAACAGTTCGGAAATGTGTTATGGCTCGATCACCCTCAGGTCGAATCATACGTCGGTTGGGTTTGCCCGGGCAATGCCCAATAGGTTCATCAATTATGCCCTCTTGCTCGGGCACACCCTGCACGAGCGCTAAATAGTTCCGTTTAAATTCACCATTCAGCAATTGTCGCTCCATCTCAGTTTGAGTGCGGGCGTCTTTGGCAAAAGCCACGCAGCCAGAAGTATCCCGATCCAAACGATGTATTGGCCGAATCGTAACCAAAATCCCCTTAGTCTGAAAATAATAAGCTAAAAAATTTGCCAGCGTTCCCCCATCAGTCTGACCAGCAGGGTGAACGAGCTGCCCTGCCGCTTTATCCAGGACAATAATCTGAGCGTCCTCAAAAAGAACACTAATTTCTCCCGCTTCAGGCTGAACCCCATAATCTTGATCCGTCATAACGAGTACCTGAAGAACATCTCCGGCTTTCACCTTTTTTTGCAGGAAAACGTTTCGACCTTTTAGTAAAATCCCTTTAGCCCGTGTTAATTTTTGGAGCCGACGTCTTGGGCACTGCACTATTTGCTTAAGATAGGTTTCTATTGTCAAGCCCTCGTGTTCTGTAGCCACTGTATACTTGTCATATCTCTTCACATTTTTGATCCTTTCTATATTGGATCTAAGTATTAAAATCTATGATATCATGAAACTTCCTCCTATGCATGTTGCCTGGGTCTTATTACCACTTGCTAGTTCCTGACGTTTAAGTTTAATGGCTATCTTGATTTTGGCTTAAAACATATGATAAAATAAATATTCATCGAATATAATAATGCATTAGGAGTTCTGTAAATGTTAAAAGGTCAGAAAATATTGATTCGGCCCATTGAGGAAGATGATCTTGACCTTTTATACCAATGGTATAATGATCAAGAGGTTAATTTATGGTCTAGTGGGGCTTGGCCTCTAAATACTTTAATGAGCAAAGATCAGATTGCGGTAAAGTTTCTTGATGGATCACCGGATACCTGCCAATATGCTATTTTAGCTGAGAACGACCTGCTCATTGGAACTACAGGCTTCAAAGAAGTCAATATCCCCAGTCGTTCAGCCATTCTCTCTATAGTTATCGGGAATAAAACCTATTGGGGCAAAGGCTACGGCTCAGATGCTTTAATCACTTTCGTGCGCTTTCTTTTTACGCAGTGGAATTTCCACCGGATTTCGCTGGATACTTGGGATGAAAATATCCGTGCCATTAAAGCGTATGAAAAAGTTGGATTCAAAATCGAAGGCCGTCAGCGTGAAGCGCGTTTTGTGTTAGGAAACTACCACGATGCAATCCTCATGGGTTTATTGCGAGAAGAGTTTCTCGCCTTGCATGGCAAATTATAGTTGCAAAAATTGACAACCTAGAGTAAACTGATACCAATTTCATATACCGTGATACTCCTCTGGGGTTGGGTGAGATTCCCTACCGGCGGTAAAGCCCGCGAGCCTTATGGCAGACCCGGTGACATTCCGGGGCCGACAGTAAAGTCTGGATGAGAAGAGGAACAGCTAAGCTTAAGCGTATTCGCGCTTTTTTTGAGTTGTGACTTTATGACCTAACACCTGGAGAAAATTCGGGTGTTTTTTATTACTTAATTTTATGGTTTGATAGTTTTTGGGAGACACTAAGTTCTAAACTGAGAAAGGGTTTTTGTTATGAAAGCATCAAGTCCTTCTAATTTCAATGATCAAATCTTTATGAGAAGAGCACTTGAGTTGGCGGTCAAGGCTATAGGCCGAACCAGTCCTAATCCTCTGGTAGGATGTGTTATCGTCAAGGATAACCAGATTGTCGGGGAAGGATATCACCTGATGGCCGGGACTCCTCACGCAGAAGTTCATGCTCTCGCAGCTGCAGGAGACCAAGCATATGGTGCTACTGCTTATGTGACCTTGGAACCGTGTTCGCATTTTGGTCGAACTCCTCCTTGTGCTGACGCTCTGATCAGGGCTGGAATCAAACGAGTTGTCGTGGCCATGCAAGATCCAAATCCGCTTGTCGCTGGACGTGGCATAGATCGTTTACGTGCAGCTGGAATTATGGTCGACGTAGGTCTCATGCTCCAAGAAGCCTCCACCATCAATGAAATCTTTATTAAAGTGATCTCTTCAGGATTACCTTTTGTTGTTTATAAAACTGCGATGACGTTAGATGGCAAAATTGCCACTGAGACGGGGGATTCGCGTTGGGTTAGTTCAGAAGAGTCACGCCATTATGTCCATCAGCTACGAGATCGCTACGATGTCATCTTGGCGGGAAGTGAAACGGTCATCCAGGATAATCCCGCCCTTAACTGCCGTCTTCCCGTTGGAAAAGACCCTATTCGACTCATTATCGACGGACAATTACGTATACCTGAAACGTCCCAGGTGCTATCCTCCTCAGAACACAGCCCTTGTATTATTGCAACTACGCAAACAGCCGCTACAGACAAGGTTGAACGGCTCAAAAACCTCAAACTCGTTGAAGTATGGCAATATGACACTCCACGCTATGTCCCCTTGGGGAAACTATTATGTGACCTTGTTCGTCGCGGTTGGACAAGCGTGTTACTAGAGGGAGGTGGAGGATTGGCAGGTGCTCTTCTTCAAGAACAGTGTGTTGATAAAATTGAATTTTTTCTTGCACCTAAGTTAGTTGGGGGAAACGGTCCTTCTCCTCTTTCGGGCTTGCATATCCAACATATGGCCGACGCCTTAGAACTTCATGATCTCCACCTTGATATGATTGCTGGCGATCTCCATGTTACTGGATATCTGTCAAGGTCAGAAACCGGACGTCAGAAGCCAGAGGGTTAGCCAAAGGAGTTAAGCAACTAAAAGCGTAGTATGTTAGTTAATTCAGAATTGCGCAGATGACAGTTCGGCTGAGATACATTAGGAGGGGATGATATACGTGTTTACCGGAATTGTAGAAGAACTGGGTATCGTCCGAGCACTTCGCCTCTTACCAAAGTCAGGGCAACTTACGCTTGAGGGGAAAAAGGTCCTTAATGGGACCCAGATCGGAGATAGCATTGCCATCAACGGTGTCTGTTTGACAGTTATCCGGCAAAGCGAACGTGAGTTCACTGTGGATGTGATGGCCGAAACGTTGACAAAAACAAATCTGGCTGAGCTTAAAAGTGGAAGCCGTGTCAACCTAGAACGAGCATTACAACTCCAAACCCGTTTAGGTGGCCATTTGGTCAGTGGGCATGTCGATGGAATTGGTAGCATTCGCCGCATTACAGCTTGGGGCATTGCTCAAGTCTATGAAATAACGGCTCCTTCGGCCCTTCTTTCCTATGTGTTGCCCAAGGGATCGATTGCTATCGACGGAATTTCGCTAACAGTCATTGATGTCGAAACAGATTATTTTACAGTATCTTTGATTCCCCATACGTTTGAGGAAACCACACTCGGTTTAAAAGGGGTTGGCGCAAGCGTCAACCTTGAAACAGACCTCATTGGCAAATATGTTGCACGCTTTATGGGTTTGAACACGATTGGCAAAGAGAAACAAGATCTTTCTTTAGGTTTTTTAGCTGAACATGGATTTGTCTAATTTATTCATTCAATCAATTTAATAATAAAGGAGTGTAATGATATGTCATTTAGCACAATTGAAGAAGCATTGGCAGATATACGACAAGGTAAAATGATTGTTATGGTGGATGATGAGGATCGCGAAAATGAAGGGGATCTGCTCATGGCCGCTGAAATGGCGACTCCAGAAGCGATCAATTTTATGGCAACCTATGGGCGAGGGCTGATTTGCGTGCCCATGACCAGGAATCGGATTCATGCCTTACAACTCGACCCGATGGTCGCTATAAATACGGATCCTCATGGGACTGCTTTTACGGTAAGTGTTGATTCTGCAACCAGTTCCACTGGAATATCCGCTTTTGAACGGGCAGAAACCGTCAAGATTCTCATGAGCCCTAACAGTGAACCAGCTGATCTACACCGCCCCGGACATATTTTTCCGCTTGAAGCTCGAGAAGGTGGAGTTCTAGTTCGCGCAGGGCACACAGAAGGCGCAGTAGATTTAGCGCGTCTGGCTGGATTTCAGCCCGCAGGCGTTATTTGCGAAATTATGAATGAAGACGGGTCGATGGCCCGAGTCCCCGATTTACAACTTTTCGTCGAAAAGCATAATCTTAAACTAATCACTCTTAAAGATCTCATAAGTTATCGCCGCCGATCGGAGAAACTTATTGAAAGCGTGGAAAGCATTCATCTCCCCACTGGTTTTGGCGACTTTCGAGCCGTAGGCTATCTTAGTATAGTCGATCGGGAAGAACACATAGCATTGATTAAAGGGACGGTTGATGATGGGGAGCCAGTGCTTGTCCGGGTTCACTCGGAATGTCTGACAGGAGATGTCTTCCATTCTCGGCGTTGTGACTGCGGAGACCAACTCACTGCAGCTTTAGAGGAAATCGAGCATGAAGGGCGCGGTGTATTACTCTATATGCGTCAAGAAGGCCGTGGAATTGGATTATTGAATAAACTAAGAGCCTATAAACTTCAGGAAGAAGGCAAAGACACCGTCGAAGCAAACTTAGCCTTGGGGTTTCCTGAAGACTTGCGCGACTACGGTGTCGGTGCTCAAATTTTGGCGGACCTCGGAATTTCTAAAGTGCGTTTAATGACTAATAATCCTCGTAAAATCGTGGGCCTCGAAGGTTATGGCTTAAAAGTAGTGGAACGGGTTCCTGTAGATATACCATCTAAACCAGAAAATTCCAAATATCTTTGCACCAAGAAACATAAAATGGGGCATTATTTGTCAGAGGTTCACTAAAATTACTGGTGATCAATAGGCCAAATTGAGGATGAAAGGATGTTTAAACATTGAAAACTTATGAAGGAAATTTACTAGCCGAAGGATTGAAAATCGGAATTATTGCTGCACGTTTTAATGAGTTTATCACAAGCAAATTAGTAGGTGGTGCAATTGATGCCCTCCGCCGACATGGAATGCTGGAAGAGGATATTGAATTAGCCTGGGTTCCAGGTGCCTTCGAAATTCCGCTTGTGGCGCAAAAAATGGCGAACTCTAAGCGCTATGATGCAGTCATTTGCCTTGGTGCCGTTATCCGCGGCGCTACCCCTCATTTTGATCTTGTCAGTAATGAGGTCAGTAAAGGAATCGCACAAGTGAGCTTAACAACAGGAGTTCCTGTGATTTTTGGTGTCATAGCCACCGATAGCATTGAACAAGCGATTGAACGTGCAGGGACCAAAGCTGGAAATAAAGGCTTTGACGCTGCTATGACTGCAATTGAAACCGCAAATTTGCTTAGATCTTTCTAATCATCCGACTGTGCCTCCATATCTAACTAATTAATCATTAGTAAGATATGGAGGATTGTCCACAAAAAAATCCTTGTCAAAAAGCATAATCTTGATTAGACTCATAGATATGATTGCGTCTATTTTTTGCAAGGAGTTGAGTGCCATGACTTCCGAGATTAGCGCCCTAGATAAAGAAACGGCCATGCTTGAAGCAGCGCGCTCTGGTAATGAGGAGGCCTTGAATGAGATTATTCAACATTATGAACCTGAAGTTCGTATGATTGCGTGTAAATATTTTTTGCCCCGAGCAGATTATGATGACCTAATCCAAGAAGGGCGAATCGCGATTTATAGAGCGATATTATCTTATGACCTAAAGCTGGATATCCCCTTTCTCCATTTTTTAAGAATGGTCATTAAACGCAAACTCATCGATAGCTTACGTAAATATACTCGCCAAAAACACATTAATTTAAATGAAGCCTATTCACTAAATAATTTGATTTCAGAATCAGAAGAAACTAGTTTCTTATCACTTTTACCGAACGCCGATGATCCTGAATCAATGGTTATTGCCAATGACGAAGCTCGTTCAATGATTCATGGCTTAAACAAAGATCTGTCTACTCTTGAACGTTTGGTATTTGAACATTATTTCCTGCAAGGATTCAAACAACGGGAAGTGTCTGAGCACTTAGGGCTTCATCCCAAGGCTTTAGACAATGCGATTCAACGGATCCGGCGTAAAACTGTACAATATCGATCGCGCCAAATGGCAGGTTAGAGGAGCGTACCGATGCATCCATTTTCTAGTTTTGTCTTTTCCTTTCGAATGCGCCTATTAGGATTGAAACGACGTAAATTAACCGTTAGTCTGAGCGTTGTTTTTGTTTTGATTCTTTTAATTTTTGGTCCCTCAATCTATCAAGAAAGTTGGCTTGATCCTTTCAGCACGCTCAATCTCCCCAATCGAGTGCTTCACCCCCATGCGATTACTAAGCTGGGCATGGTAGATTCTGCTGATCCGTTACATCCGTATTATTACACTAACTCAGCTAAAATCCAAGAATTAATGCGCAACTTACAGCGCGCGACCCCCCTCTCTTCATCAGATCAAGTCTTAGCCTCTTTAGAAAATCAAAAGATACAATATTTCACATTACATCGAGCACTCTCGTACTACCATGCGGAGGAAGACTATGCGCTGCAATATTATCCAGATAAGAGTATTGTTCGTTTTGAACAACAAGCGTTTCGAATTAATGAGTCTACCATTTATGATTTTACCCAAATCACAAGCGGGATGACCCCAGGATGGTGGAAATAGTGACTAAAGAGCCGGGAACGATTGTTCCCGGCTCTTTAGGTAGACACCTATCTTAGGCAATACCACCGCTTTGGTTAATCAATTTGCTTACTTTACTATGGGCATTAGTTGCCTCGTTGGCTAAACGCAAATAGATAGTTCGCAAATCACCATGATGGGCACGTGTGGCCAGTGTCATGTATCCCATTGCAGCACTCGCTGCGTCTTTTTCATAATCATAGAGCATGTCCAAGTCCGTAAATTGACTCATTTTCGAACCCCCTTTCTATTGTAGTTCGGCCATCCCTTTGGTGAAAAAACCCAATACGTCTTCTAAGCCATTGGCTTGTTCTTTGAAAAAACCTTTTACAGCAGGGTCTTGTGCCATATCAGTGTACATTTGGCATTTTCTCATGGCGGTTTCAGTTTCAATACGACTTCGAGTTAACATCCCTTGATCAAGAATTTTCTTCATTTCCATATCATTTAGTTGCATCATAGATCCCTCCTTTTTTTAGAAACTAATTCTGAATAACAATCTCAGGATATGTAAAAAGACCGTAAATTATTCACAGTCATCAATAAATTTACAAACATGCCCTAGTCATTGGGGGGAGTGGTCATTTAGGGATAAATAGCACTTCTCGTTCTGCATTAGAAATGATACATTATAATTAGGGAATGTGAGAAAGGGAGGCTTTAAAAATTTGGAAGCACCAGACTTCAAACGAGTTATGCGTGGGTATGAGCCGGAGGCTGTCGACCAAGCGTGGGCAGAAACGGACCGTCTACTATATGAATCCTATGCCGCCAACAAAGAGCTGCGCCTACAAATCAACGGCTTAAGGGAACAAAACTTAGAATGGGGAAATCGCCTCAAATATTTTGAGCAGATTGAAAAAGACCTCCGCGATGCTATGGTGAGTGCCCAACGAATCTCCAACCAAGTAAAAGAAGAAGCTACCCAACAGGCCAGCGAGCTAATCCAATCTGCTCGAGTTGAAAGTGAAAAGTTATTGAATGATGCAACTCGTAATGCAGAGTTAAAGGAAATCGAAACAGAAACTTCGCTTATTGATAAACGGACAGAAATCCTCCAACTCGAGGGAGAAATCCAAAGATTAGCTGAAAAGAAAACAGAACTGCAAACGCTCGTTGATCAAGCAATTCATTATTTGAAAATGGTAACAGGATTGCTCGGTCCTGCAAAGGTCCCATCTGAACAAGATAGCGAATAAATAACCCGCTGTCATCTGGATACTCTATATTCTTTCCAGCGCTGATCGACAAGCTTGACAGTTGCCACGTCCGGAAGTACTTCCCCAGGATAACCTGGTTTCATCCGAGCATCAATCAGGATCGGGCCATGATATACCAAGCGGTGCAGGCGCATTTCTGTCGCGGCATAAATATCATGTGCGGGGTCAAAACGGGTGAAGACTTGCCAGAGGAAACCAGTTGGGTCTAAGGCAAGTGTCAAGTCATCGACCAAAATCGCCAGGGGCCAATCTTGAAACGCTTCAACTTGAAGATGTGCTAACACGTTCTTAGCAAGCTCTGGTGCCTTATCAAATGAGGGCGCCTCTAACAATAAGCACCCTGCACAGAAAGGTTTAATACCATTAATGCCGGGGAGTACACTCCCTTCAATATAACGCGGCAAATCGCGTTTAGGACTTCCTAACCCCAGCATTATGGCCTTGCTACCATGATTAAGACGTCGACCAGTATAGTCCAGTGTATCCATGGACGTTTCATTGAGAATCAAAAGATCGGATTCTGGTTCAAAGCGCGCCAGAACAGTTTCCAAAAGAGCTCTAAAATCTTGTAAGTCAAGTTGCACATCGGTTAAAATCAAGAACTTCGTCAAGGTAAGCTGCCCTTCACCTAGGATTCGGAAAGCATGGGCTAAGGCTTCACGGTGATAACTCTCCCGTACAATGGCAGCAGCCAGAGCATGAAAACCTGTTTCGGCATACGTCCAAAGCGCTTTAACTCCAGTCATAACCACCGGAAACATGGGAGATAACAAGGATTGCAAATATTCACCAATAAAATAATCTTCTTGACGGGGTTTCCCTACAACTGTAGCCGGATAAATTGCCTCGCGGCGATGGTAAACAGTATGTACATTAAAGACCGGGAAATCATGCGTTAGAGAATAATAGCCATAATGATCCCCAAAAGGGCCTTCCGGCTTGCGAACGTTTGCGGGCACCGCTCCACAAATGGCAAACTCTGCTTCCGCGATAAGGGCATGAGGATGGGTTGGAACCTTAACTCGGGAAAGTTTTTCTCCCATTAAAAAAGAGGTAAAGATAAGCTCAGGGAGCATTTCCGGTAGAGGAGCAATGGCGGAAAGAATCAGAGCCGGGGGACCTCCCAGGAAAAGAGTCGTAGGGAGATCTTGCCCCAAGCGCTCTGCTTCATAATAATGAAATCCTCCACCCTTATGAATCTGCCAGTGTATGCCGGTCTGGTTTGGAGTATGGATTTGTAGGCGGTACATTCCGAGATTATGTTCTCCTGTCACTGGATGTTCAGTATAGACTAGTGGTAACGTTACAAAAGGTCCACCGTCATCTGGCCAACTGGTGAGTACCGGCAGTCCCGTCAAATCTACCGATCGTTCTTGAATTTCAAGGACTGGGGCGTGTTTCTGAGTAACGGTGCGAAGTCCACTTTTAGCCAGGGAAAACATCCAGTCCTTTTCCTGCCAAAGTACAGAAGGTTTCGGAGGTAGCAAACGATGCAAGGCCGAAACGGCGCGCTGTACTGTTTCCTCCGGCTTAGGTCCGATCGCAAGGTCAACACGCCGACGGGTTCCAAACAAATTTGTGACAACGGGAAAAGCACTTCCCTTAACTCGTTTGAAGAAAAGGGCCGGCCCTTCTTCCTCAATGACACGACGGTGAATTTCTGCCAACTCGAGATAGGGGTCAACTTCTGTTTCAATCTCGACAATTTGGTTCTCCCGGCGGAGGGTTTCTATAAAATGACGTAAATTTGCGTGCACAGTTTCACCTCTATATTACATATTGTTGATTTTCATTTTTAATGAAGCTAAGGCAGATTGAGTCAAGGTATCACAATAACTGATAATTTCGCGCAATTCCTCTGGACGAAGGTGATCTGAGTGAATTCCAGCCGTAACTACCACTGGACATTGGAGTTCACGGGCCAACGTATCAGCAACTGTTCGAGCGACATCGACATCTTTATGTCCAGGAACTGGTGTGATGTAAAGATCGGTACTCCACCCTTGACCACTAAGGCTTGCTCGAGGAAGGGCCAAAACCACTCCGCCGACATGGGGTTTTCCCCCACCTGTCAAAAGTCCATTAAACCCGTTACCAGTATCCATCAGGATTAACGAAATTTGACAACGACCTTCCCCTGCTTGTCCTTGCCAGACGGGAAGGTCGATCACTTTATTATCAAGCACGCGCTTTATCCTCACTTTACTTTTCAACATTAGGTATCTTTATTATACATTTAGTCGTTAAGGTTAACCAAGTTTTAAAATAACAATTAACCTCTGTGACGTGATAAATCATTTTTATGAGGATTTTAGATCAGGGATGTACTAAAATATCTTTCAACTCTGTCAGGTAAAATAGTCACAATGTTTTTATCCGTCCCATATTTTTGTGCCATTTTAATAGAAGCCCAAACATTTGCGCCTGAAGAAGTCCCTACTAGAATACCTTGGACTCTAGCCAAATCCCGAGCTGTATTAATTGCATCATCATCTGTTACTTCAACGACTTCATCTATGAGATTTACATCAAGCACTTCAGGGATGAAACCGTCACCAATTCCTTGGATCTTATGTAATCCCGGCTCATGCCCCAGAAGTGCAGAAACATTTTTAGGTTCTACTGCAATTATCTTAGCCTTCGGATTTCTTCCTTTAATAAACCTGCCAACTCCTGCCAGCGTTCCTCCGCTACCTAACCCAGAAACAAAAACATCTACTTTACCCTTCATTTGTTCCCAGATTTCTGAAGCTGTAGTAAGATAATGGATTTGAGGATTATCAGGATTTTCAAACTGCTGAGGAACAAAAATGCTAGAATCTTTTGCTTTTTGTCTCTCAACTTCTGACACTGATCCGCCAATGCTCTCTTCAGCTTTCGTCAGAATAAGTTCCGCACCCAATGCCAAGATAATCTTTTTTCTTTCTTCGCTCATATTTTCCGGCATGACAATTACTACCCTATACCCTTTTTGGACACCGACTAAAGCAATGCCTATCCCTGTATTACCCGAAGTAGGTTCCATTATTGTCATACCAGATTTCAATGCTCCTCTAGTTTCTGCCTGTTCAATCATATATTTGGCAACTCTGTCCTTGATACTCCCACCGGGGTTCAGGTATTCTGCCTTAGCAAAAATATTCAACCCAGTTACTTTTTTCAGACTAACCATTGGCGTATTGCCAATGATATCTAGGATACTTTCAGTTATCATCTTATCTACTCCTTCATTCGATTCATATTCAGTTTACAATTTCCTATCTACTTATTCAACTACCTTATCGAATACTCAGGCGTGCATCTCTTTCCTTAAGTCTTAGCGTGATCCATCTTTGTCGCCATAGGGAGCTTATTTTCCGAACTGCGCGCTAAAATCTATTCACAAACACTCAAGCAATCGTTATAATGTATTTAAGCGTTATAATGTATTTAAAAAAGCAAAAAAGGGGAAATTAGCTTGGAACATCCCAGTCATCATCACCTTCGTCACACAGATTGCCAAACTCCGCAACGGTTAAGTGAGTTAGCTCACTCTGTAACGCAAATTGAAGGAGTAACCCCTATTTTCAAAGCTCTTGCCGATGAAACACGGGTTAAGATTATTTATACACTGCTTCTGGAACCCGATCTTTGCGTCTGTGATATTGCTCAGATTACAGATTTAACCGTCTCAGCTGCTTCCCACCATTTGCGCCTACTAAAAGCCATGGGGCTTGCCCGGTCTCGCAAAGAAGGAAAGCTCGTTCGCTATAGCATTCACGATGAACACGTAAAGATCATCTTAGAGAAAGCACTCGACCATAGCAACCACCTCATAAAGTAATCTATTTCAACCTTTATACTTAGACTTAAAATACTTTTTAGCTTAACATTCAAGTACATGTTTTAATATAAATATTAATAGATCAGTATATTATAATAGGCAAGGAGGAAGCGACCAATGTCAAAACCTGATGACTTACCAGTAGAACCCCATAACCATAAGCACAAGCATGATCCTAATCACCAACACGAGGCAACCCCTGTTCACAATCAACCGGGTACAGATCGAGATCTCAAAAACGATCATCATGGACACAACCACGGTGCACTAGGGGGACACATCCATGCCACAGGAACTAAGTTAAAATGGGCTTTTTGGGCTACCTTCTTAATCTTAGCTGTAGAACTTAGCGGCGGGAGCGTAGCAAACAGCTTAGCTCTTCTCAGCGATGCCGGACACGTCCTGACGGATGTTGCCTCCTTAGGCCTCGCTTGGTTTGCAGCCGTTCAAGCACAGAAATCTCCAACCCTTGATAAAACGTTTGGCTATCATCGCACTGGGATCTTAGCCGCTTTAGCCAATTCCATGACCTTAATTATTATTGCCTTCGTGATTCTTTACGAGGCTTTCCATCGTTTTCAAAATCCGCAACCCGTCGAAAGTACAATTATGTATCTAAGTGCCAGTGTTGGTGTGATTGTTAATCTGGCGATTGCCTTTAGCTTCCGAGGGGGGGAAGATAACCTCAACGTCCGTTCCGCCCTTCTTCATGTCTTAGGGGATGCAGCAGCCTCAGCAGGGGTTATCATCGGTGCCGTAATTATGCAAATTACCCACTGGTATGTGATTGACCCGATCATCTCCGTTTTGATTGCTCTAATGATCGCTTGGAATGCTTGGAAGATTGTCAAAGAAACGCTTCATATTTTAATGGAAGGGGCCCCAGACAATTTCGAATACGATCGTTTGCTAGCTTTTGTTCAAACATTACCAGGTGCCAAGGATATTCATGATCTTCATGTTTGGAGTGTGACTCCGGAACGAGTCACACTTAGTTGTCATCTCGTCGTTGATCCGGAGGGTTCACTTGAGCGGAGTATGAACATCATCAAGCAACTCAAACAATATCTCCTGAAGGAATTCGGGATCTCTCACACAACGATCGAAGTCGAAATAGAGCAGTGTGGATGTCCTGCACTTCTTTGCCATGAAGCTCTCTGGGAAAATGGTAAAGATGTCCAATAAACCGCCACATTAACCGCTCGCCATAAGGAAAGTCCCCCATGAAAATCATGGGGGACTCTGTTATAGAAATGGTGTCTTAAACGTGGCAGAGGTATTTAGCAGATTGCTTAATCTCTTTGAGAAGAAAACGAATAAGTTCCTAAATCGTCGACATCAACAAGGATCTGTTGTCCTTCTTTAAATTCCCCTTGCAGAAGTTTAAGGGCTAATGGATTTTGAAGACGCTGCTGGATCACGCGCTTGAGCGGCCTTGCTCCATAAACAGGATCATACCCCTCATTGGCAAGTTGAGCGCGTGCTTTCTCCGTCAATTCAAGCGTGAGTTTGCGTTCGCTTAAGCGTTGACGCAACAAGCCAAGTTGGATTTCTATAATCCGCCCAATATGCACGCGTTCTAAAGGATGGAAAACAATGACTTCGTCAAGACGGTTGAGAAATTCCGGCCGGAAGTGTTGCCGCAGTTCTTCATTGATGGTGGACCGAACTTCTTCTTGGGATGCACTACGTCGGGCCATCTCTTGAATAGACGGGCTGGCAATATTACTGGTTAAAATTACCACCGTGTTTTTGAAGTTTACAATCCGACCCTGCCCATCAGTTAATCGCCCATCGTCTAAGAGTTGCAAGAGAACATTAGTGACATCGCCATGCGCTTTCTCTATTTCATCAAAGAGAATGACACTGTAAGGTTTACGACGAACGGCTTCCGTGAGTTGCCCACCCTCTTCATACCCCACATAACCGGGTGGGGCTCCAATCAGTCGTGCTACCGTATGTTTTTCCATATACTCCGACATATCAATTCTGACCATGGCCTGTTCGTCATCAAATAGAAACTCAGCCAGTGCCCTGGCCAGCTCGGTTTTCCCGACACCCGTCGGCCCCACGAAGAGGAATGAGCCCAAAGGTCGATTCGGGTCTTGTAGCCCGGCACGTGCTCGACGTACGGCATCAGCGACAGCACGCACAGCTTCTTCTTGGCCGATAACCCGTTGATGAATGCCCTCTTCCATGTGAACAAGTTTTTCCATCTCGCTCGCCATGAGTTTAGAGACGGGGACATGGGTCCAAGTTGCTACGATTTCGGCGATATCTTGCTCTACTACCTCTTGTTTTAACAGGGTATTTTGCTTGGCTTGTAGTTTTTGCTCTGTGGCTTTAAGTTCTTTTTCCAGATTCGGAATTATGCCATACTGAAGTTCGGCAGCTTTATTATAATCCAATTGCTGTTGAGCTTGCTCCATAAGGTTACGCGCCCGGTCGACTTCCTCTTTGAGTTGTTGAATGCGTGCCAGAACTTCACGTTCACCTTGCAATTGGGCATCCAGCCCAGAGCGTTCTTCTTTGAGATTAGCCAACTCTTCTTCAATTTTTGCTAAGCGGTCTTTGCTGGCTTCATCTTTCTCTTTCTTTAAGGCTTCTCGTTCGATTTCCAGTTGCATCATCCGTCGTTTGATCTGATCTAATTCATAGGGATCGCTGGTAATTTCCATACGCATACGCGCTCCCGCTTCATCAATGAGGTCGATCGCTTTATCCGGCAGGAAACGGTCACTGATATAACGATCGGAAAGTGTCGCTGCAGCGATGATCGCGCCATCTGTAATTCGGACACCATGGTGCGTTTCATAGCGTTCCTTGAGACCACGCAGAATTGAGATGGTGTCCTCTACACTAGGCGCATCCACCATAATCGGTTGGAAACGTCGTTCAAGTGCAGCATCTTTCTCAATGTGTTTGCGATATTCTGCAAGTGTCGTCGCTCCGAGCATGCTGAGTTCTCCACGGGCCAACATTGGTTTTAGCATGTTGCTAGCATCCATCGCTCCTTCAGCGGCTCCCGCACCTACAACAGTATGCAATTCGTCGATAAATAAAATTACATCGTCTCGGTCTTGGATTTCTTTAAGCACTGCTTTCAGACGTTCTTCAAATTCCCCTCGGTACTTAGCCCCGGCAATTAAGGTTCCCATATCGAGAGCAATGACTTGTTTATTTTTAATGGCATCTGGGACATCTCCCCGCACAATCCGTTGAGCCAATCCTTCCACAATCGCTGTTTTGCCGACCCCAGGCTCACCAATTAGCACAGGATTATTTTTTGTGCGGCGAGATAAGGTCTGAATAACCCGACGGATTTCTTCATCACGGCCAATTACGGGATCAAGACGACCACGCCTCGCTTGTTCTACTAAGTTGAGCCCATATTGTTCAAGAGCCGCATAGGTGCCTTCGGGATTGGCACTGGTGACACGTTGAGTTCCTCTAACTTCACGCAAAGCCTGAAGCAATTTTTCCTGGGTCAGTCCGGCTTGTTTTAGAATTTGTTCGGCAGGCCCTCCAGCCTTTTTAAAAATTGCCAAAAGCAAATGCTCTGTGCTTACATACTCATCACCAAACGGGACCATCTCATCATGGGCCGCTACTAAAACAGTCCGCAAACGGGGTGAAATGCTTATTTGCACGTTTCCGCCACTCATACGGGGAAAGCGGTTGATCTCTTGCCGAATACTCTGGATGAGTGCACCAACTGCCATATTCATTTTAGTCAACACTTGGGGAACGACGCCATCCCCTTGCTCTAGAAGGGAGAGCAAGAGATGTTCAGGTTCTACCTGGCTATTCCCGTTTCGTTCCGCCTTAGTTTGGGCATCTGAGATTGCTTCCTGAGATTTCTGGGTAAAACGATTGGTATCAAAAGACATAATTACTCACTCCTTTTTAAGCTAGATAAAGTTAGACATCGATTCACAAGCATTCAACTTATTTTCCAGTAATTTTTTCGGTTATTCCTCGTTGCTCGGCTAATTCGCGCAGGGTCGTAATTTCTTGCTCGCTCATGCCTTCAGGTAAAATGATCGATAATTCTGCCAAGAGATCCCCATGTTGAAGTGGTTTTTCTAAGTTCGGCATACCTTTTCCTCTTAAGCGGAATTTTTTTCCACTTTGAGAGAGGGGGGGGATTTTGAGAAGAACTTCCCCACCAAAGGTACGAACACTGACCTCTCCGCCTAAAACAGCTCGGTAAAAATCAATCGGTAGATCAACCTTCAAGTCATCCCCATCGCGAACAAAACGGGCATGAGAACTTACCGTTATGTTTAAATAGAGATTACCTGCCGCTCCACCTGAGACCCCTGGACCACCTTGACCAGCAATCCGAACCTTAGAGCCAGTCCGTACCCCTTTCGGAATTTTAGCCTCAATTTGCTTTTCTCCAACCCGAATGATTCGTGTCGTTCCATTATAAATTTCTTCGAGGGTCACTTGAACTTCGACTTCAAGGTCCTGACCAACACGGGCTCGTCGTCTAACAGAACTTCCACCAAACCCCTGAGCTTGCCCCCCAGCCCCACCAAAGAGAGTCGAGAAGAAATCGGAGTACTCGTCTCCTCCCATATCACTAAATCCACCCGATCTTCCCGAGCCACCGAACATTTCTGCAAACTCTTCCGGAGACATAGTGTGAGTTTGATTGCTACCACCCCTACCACCTGGATGCGTCTGCCAGCGACCATAATCATACTCTCCACGTCCTCCACGGTTCTGCCATGCCTGATAGTCCTGTCGTAATTCATCGTATTTTTGACGCTTCTCAGGATCACTGATCGCTTGATAGGCTTCTGTGGATTCTTTGAATTTCGCTTCAGCCGCTTTGTCCCCCGGATTAACATCCGGATGGTATTTTTTAGCTAATTTCTGATAGGCTTTTTTTATAGTTTTTTCGTCCGCATCTGGTGACACACCAAGGCTGACATAATAATCTTTAAAATCCATATTCTCACCTCATATATTCGTGCGCTTGGGGCAAAAGTTATTCTATAATTTGCTTATTATTTGTTCTATTAGTTTTATTAGTTCTGTTTTAGTATGGGATATGTTGGAGTGTTTTCTCCTTCACAATTAGATTATATTCCCTTTTCCCCCGAAGGTCAATAATGGTCAGACATTTTTCGAAACTATTTTTACCTATGTAAACTTAAGCAAAGCCTCGAACCACTCACATCCAGAAGTGGTGTATCTATAGTGGTTAAGGGGAAACCTCAAAACGCTCATACCATCTGACGGAGTATAATTTGAAACGGACTTCTAAAAGTCCGTTTCAAATTCATACCTATTCGGCCCAAGCAACTATAAAACCTTTGCTCAGGCGCGGATTCTCATCAAACGACTCGTATTTGCGCTATGCGATTCATGACATCGGTTCTTACCCTACGCAGGGTATCCTCTGCCTCTGAACGATTATCTGCTTTTACTGAGAAGTAAAATTTTATTTTAGGCTCAGTGCCCGAAGGACGCACCATGACAAAACCTCCACCATTAAAGGAAAACCGCAAGACATTGGAAGAGGGAAGGGTGAGAGGATATGTCTGGCCCGTAGAAATATCTTTGCCAATTCGTTGCTCATAGTCATCTAGTTTCCAGATAGGAATTCCGCCCAGTTCAAGGATCTCTGCTTTTCTTAGTGAATTCATAATCTTCATAATCTCTTCTTTACCTTGGATGCCCTCTAAAGCAAGAGACTCTTGCTCATCCAGGTAGTATCCAAATTTCTCATAGATAAACTCAAGGACATCAAGAAGGGTACGTCCTTCAACCTGCCGGTAATAGAGAGCCGCTTCTGACAAAAGGACAGAAGCAATAATTGCGTCTTTATCTCGTACAAAATCCCCGGCGAGATACCCGTAACTCTCTTCAAAACCGAACTGGAATGTTCCCCAGCCGCCTTCTTCCATCTCTTTTTCTTTTTCGGCAATGAATTTAAATCCAGTAAGTACATTTTCCACGCGAACATTGAAATAACGAGCAACTTCATCCGCCAGATCGGTTGAGGCTACCGTTTTAATAATCGTTGCGTTTTCTGGAAGAGTCCCTAAGGCCTTTTTTTGAGAGAGAATGTAATAGGTTAACAATACTCCAATTTGATTTCCAGTGAGCTGTATATAGGCTCCGTGTGAATCACGCAAGACCACGCCCAAACGGTCAGCATCCGGGTCAGTGGCCAAGAGAAGGTCGGCTTGCCTTTCCAGTCCATATTTTCGGGCAAGTTCAAACGTAGCTGGGATTTCCGGATTCGGATACGGAACGGTTGTAAATTCCGGATCAGGGAGCTCTTGCTCAGGTACAACGGTAACCGAAGAAAAACCAAGTTCAGCCAAAACCCTGCGGACAAGTAAATTCCCTGCTCCGTGCAGGGGCGTATAAACGATCCGAAGTTCCTTCCCTTTTTGGGCGTCGAGATCTGAGTGCAGAGCAAGTTCGTGAACACGAGCAAGATAAGGTTGATCGATTTCTTCGCCGATAATTTCAAGAAACCCGCCCATCTTAGCAGCTTCTATTGACATAGGTTCGATTCCCAGCCAACTCTCACGGGCTTCAATACGGGCAAGAATTTGGTCTGCTTTCACTGGAGGAACCTGTCCACCGTCCTCCCAGTATACTTTATAACCGTTATATGCTTTAGGGTTGTGGCTGGCTGTCACTACAATACCGGCTAAAGCATGCAAATGACGAACTGCAAACGAAAGCTCTGGTGTGGGGCGAAGCGCATCAAAGAGATACACTTTAACTCCGTTTTTCGCAAGAACCAAGGCTGCTTCCAGGGCGAATTCTGGCGAGTATTTCCGAGAATCGTAGGCAATAACCACACCACGTTTCATTCCCTCTTGGCCATGATCACAAACACACTCGGCCAACCCTTGGGTTACTTTCCGAATAACATATTTGTTCATTCGATTTGTACCTGCGGCAATAATTCCTCTCAAACCACCTGTGCCAAATTCTAAATCTGTATAAAAGCGGTCCTCAATTTCTTGCGGATCGGTAATCTGTCCTAGCTCTTGTCGTGTTTTTTCCTCAAAATAGGGGTCTTCCGACCATAAGCGGTAGCGATCTTGAATACTCATCTGACAATGTCCTCCTTTTATTTAACTATTCATATCGAAATAATGGATGATGTTCCCTTTTAGTGAGTATAGCATACTCCAAATAGATAGGACAGATCTAGTACCTCAGTCTTAGACTGAGGTACTAGATCTGGGGAAGTTATGATCCCAACCAGTCTAGGATCTGTAGGAACCCTCATGACTGGACTAATCTGATCGAATAATAATTTGCATAAATTCGACAGATTAGACTAAAAAAATTTTGCAGATCAGGAGATCAGCAACGCTTGCGTAGCCTTTCGCACCTCAGCAAAGGCTGTCGGATGTTCATTGATTTCTCCAGCGTGATCAATCCCACTATAAAGGCAAGGTTGGGCGTATTGAATATCTAACAAATGAAAGAGAGTTTTAATGGAACGTTCGGCGCAATCAAACACGTCTGGTTTTTTAGTTCCAGCCGTGCCAAGATAAAGACCGATACGTTCATAACCGGATGAATTTACAAGAGTCTGATGATGTAAATATTTGAGGGCCCAAAACGTTTGCATACGATCAATTATTATTTTCGTTTGGGCATTTAACCCCATCATAAAAATAGGAGCAGCCAGGATTAGGCGATCAGCATGGATCAGCTTCTCTTGGAGCTTGGGTATATCATCTTTTATGACGCATATCCCTTTAGCCGAACAAGCATTGCATCCTTGGCAGGGATTAATTTTCAGATCGGAAAAGTATACTAATTCAGTAGTATGGCCCTCAGTCTTGGCAGTTTCCAGCGCTTCTAGGAGTAATCGGGTCGAGTTGCCATTGCGCCGTGGGCTACAGGCAATTCCAAGTACACTCAACGTCATAAGCTCTTCTACTCCATTCTATAAATGTATTTTTATTTCCAAGTACAAAAGCGAGCTTCTCAAATTTTAAGAAACTCGCTTTTAGATTTGGCCTCTGAATGAGTTAAAGCTAATTAGGTTACAATTTAGGATTAGAATCTGGGTCAAAATACCGCACCCTTTCTGTAACTACTTATCCTTCTTCATGAATTAGGCTTGTGTCCTGTGTGGACTTAATTGATTCCAGTCCAATAGATTCTAAAATCGCATTAATCATTAATTGCTCTTTTTGTGTCATAGAAATTTTTCTCCTTTCTCCTTTCGATGATTTAAAGTTTACTTAATAAGTATATACCTATTTATGGAATTTACAATAGTTTTTGTGAATAAATCAAAAAATTTTTGATTAAACCTATGTTTTGACGAAAACTGACCCATTTTTCATCGAAACACCGGACTTTAATAGCCTATGAAAGTGAGGTGACGTTTATGACAGTTCTGTACACATTTCAAGTTGTTTTGCACTTGGATGAATCCCATAAACTCTAAGCAAAGCAACAATCCAATCTTCAGGTTGATTGGTCAGTGAAAATGGTGCGATTGAGCGCCCAAGCACTGAGGGGATCAGTTCTTCAGCTCCGGCTTCGGTAGCACTCCAAGCATCAAGACAGAGAGCATTTTTATCTCCCGCAAATAAAGCACCCGCGGTTCCAGTCAAATTCATCACGGCTAAATAATGCCTATACCGTTTCAGATACTCCTCTCTTCGTTGCCAGGCCGGATTAAAATTGGCCCGACGACGATTTGCAAAGTACTGTTCAATGGGAACCGTTTCAAATGTACATGTCTCAACTTTCCTATCAGAACGAAAATCCATCCGACAATTACTGCGATAAATATTAAGTCGACGCACCTGAGTGAAACCGACAGACTGATAGACTTTGAGCGCATGATTTTGCTCTAGGACCTCAAGATAAACTCGTTTCAGCCCGATACAAAGAGCTGAATTAAGTTGAGAGCTCATTAAAGGTGTAAAAAGCCCTTTGCGTCGGTATAAGGGATCAATGCAAGTCCCAGCGATCCAGCCTTCGCTTCCGTCCACGGACAACAAAGCAAACCCAGCAACCTGATTTTCTACCCTGATTGCAATAGAATTCTGTAGGGAAACTTGGCTGAGTTGAAGCCAAACTCTTATGTGCTCAGGCGTATACGTCATATCATAATAATAACCGTGCCAACAGCGGTTCCAAACGTCTGTCAATTCTGCCAAACTTATATTTTCAAGCGTGATTACCCGTATATTTTTCATGGTTCATAACCCATTTCATTCTCCACAGAATTTCTAGATTTAGGCTCAATTTCTCTATTTATCAGGATTTCTATTATGAGGATCTAATTTCCTGCTAATCATTTCAAAAATTACTGAAAATGCCCGGCAGAAATGATATTTATATTAGTCGATTGTACAATTTTCATTTAATATAGAAGAAGAAATCGATCTGAAAGGTGGTTACGTAAGGATGACTTCTTATATCAGTGATGAAGAACAGCAGTTTGCCCAATTGCTGCTTGATTTTATCCAAGAAAGCCCATCATCCTTCCATGCGGTGGAAGGTGTTAAGAAAATGCTGGTTCCTCAAGGATTTCAAGAATTGCCCTTTAAAGAGAAATGGTTGTTGAAATCCGGAGGAAAATATTATGTGACTCGAAACAATTCTGCCTTAATTGCTTTTGTGGTCGGCGAAGGCCTGCCGGAAAAATATGGCTTTCACCTTATTGGAGCTCATACGGACAGCCCTGGTTTCCGTATTAAACCCTTGCCAGAAATACCAGTAGAGGGGCATTATTTGAAGTTAAATGTCGAAACATATGGTGGACCGATACTCAATACTTGGTTAGACCGTCCACTTTCTTTAGCCGGTCGGATTATTCTGCGCGGGGAATCTCCCTTTTCTCCTCAAATTAAACTCTTCTGCAGTGACCGTCCCTTAGTCTTGATTCCTAATCTCGCGATCCATATGAATCAGAAAGTTAATGAAGGATTTGCGTTGAATAAACAAAAAGATATGCTTCCCTTGTTGACCCAACTTACTGAGGGTTTAGAAACAGATGGGGTCCTGATTCATCACCTTGCCAAAACATTGCTCTGCCCACAGGAGGATATTTTGGACTTTGACCTTTTCCTATATGAGTATGAGAAAGGCTGTCTTGTTGGGCTTCAACAAGAGTTTATCTCGAGCGGGCGTCTTGATGATTTGGCGATGGTCCATGCTGGTGCTTGGGCTCTTTCCAAAGCCAAACCGACTCTAATGACACAGGTTCTGGCCTGCTTTGATCATGAAGAATGCGGAAGCACTTCTAAGCAAGGAGCAGCGTCACCGTTTCTTGCCCATGTTCTGGAACGAATCCTCTTAGCACTAAAAAAAGACCGCGGAGCTTATTTTCAAGCCTTAGCACATTCTTTTCTTATTTCGGCTGATATGGCCCACGCTCTTCACCCCAACTCAGTGGAAAAGCTTGATCCTGTTAATCGCCCGATCCTTAATGGGGGTCCAGTGATTAAAATCAGTGCTAACCAACGTTACACAACAGATGCGGAATCTGCAGCTGTTTTCGTAGCCATCTGTCAACGCGCCAAAGTCCCTGTCCAGAAATTCGTCAATCGGTCGGACGAACGAGGAGGATCAACCATAGGCCCGATCTCCAGTACGCACCTTGATATTCGTTCTGTGGATATCGGAAATCCCATCTTAGCTATGCATTCTGTTCGCGAACTCGGGGGAGTTAAAGATCACTTAGCGATTGCCAACGTTTTTTCCGAGTTTTATAAAACCCTATAATCTTACTGAAAATACAATAACACTTTTTTTTGCAGCCTAGCTACCTTTCTTACTAAAAATTAAACTTTTCTACCACCCTGTGGACTGCCAGGTTCAGGGAAGTCTATTTAAACTACTAGAGGCTTAAAAGTAAACTCTGCATAAATACTTTGGCGTAATCACTATGGACAGCCATAACTTGATCAGTTAATGGACTAAGTGGTATGAAAATCGCAGCGACTTCATCAAAATTATAAATTCTTTTTCCTGAAAACTGACAGGTCAAATAACCCGTCTTGTTAAAGAAGGCCTCAAGCTTCTGCATACCTAGGATACGATTTGGCTGCGTCTTAAAATCTACCAAAGTAATGCTCCCCCTCTCGCCTTTAGCTGGCAGCTTCAACTATTGCTTATTGTTATGCGCTATAGCGTTAGGTTATTTATGGCGGACAGGATTTCCTGTCATAAAATGATCTGATTTTTAGCGTTTGGCTGGCTAAAGTTGGTAAATATGTTCGAATTTCGGGATAAACAATTGACTATTCTAAATTATTTAGTTATAATTAAGAAGCTCGGAGTACTTGTGGATTTACACAAACCTTCTCGATTGCCTTAGGCTATGGGAAGATTTTTCTGAACTTCCCATGTAGCGGGTAATAAAATTGTGGAGGTTTTTTATGTTTAACGACAAAATTTTAAGTTGTAAAGACTGCGGTCGTGAGTTTGAATTTACAGCGTCCGAACAAGAGTTTTATGCAGAAAAAGGATTTACTAATGAGCCTGGCCGATGCCCAGAGTGTCGAGCTGCCAGAAAAGAACAAACTAGAAATAGCGGCGGTGGCGGTGGATATTCTCGTCAACCACGTGAAATGTTCCCAGCTATTTGTGCTACTTGTGGAAAGGAAACCACAGTACCTTTCCAACCTTCTGGTGACAAACCAGTGTATTGCCGCGACTGCTACCAACCCCGTGCACGCAGCAATTGGTAAGTTGTTACAAATCAAAACCTTTCCAGGCTTAAATGCCTAGGAAGGTTTTTTCTTTATTCGCATAATTGAACAACAAACTACTTCCTTCCTTCACGAAAAGGAATATAATCCAAATAACCACATGCAACCATAGAAAAACCCCTCATCCAAATGGATTGGGGTTAAAAAATTATAGTAGCGAGTAGTACTCATTTACTCATTTGATACCTTTGAGCGATCCAAGATATCCAGTTCAATCAGTTCCCGATAAAGCTCCTTGCGGCGATCCGCCAGAAAAAAGCTATCTCGCATGGAAGCACGATCAGGGCGACGGATACGATTAATCCGCTCAGCAGAAAGAGTCGTTGCCAGTATTCCTTCTTCTCCCAAGTATGATTGATTAATCAGATCTCCTTTAGGGCCAATAACTAAAGCTCCCCCACTAAATTGCTTAGCTTTGCCGTTACTTCCTATCAAATTGCACGCTCCGAGGTAAACAGAATTATCATAAGCACGTGCTCCGAGATAACGCAACCAGATTTCTTTGCGATCACCAGCAACTATGGGAGAAGCATGAGGAGCAAATAAGACTTCTGCTCCTTTAAGGGAATAGATCGCCGCCATTTCAGGAAAATGCCAATCCCAACAGATTCCCACTGCAAAAGTCATTCCCTGAGCTGAAAAGATCGGAAAGCAATCTCCCGGCGTAAAATACGTCAATTCACTCCGACCCAAATGAGCTTTACGAAAAACAGCTGGTTCCTCTTGCGGAGATAAAATAACATGCGCTATATAAGGTTTGTTCTGGTCTCTCTTTTGCTCCACCATGCCAACCAGAAGTGTTATCCCTAAGTCTTGAGAGCACTCCCTTAATTGACTAATCCAAGGACTATCAAGAGTGTCTCCCATTTCCGCTGCGTTTTGGGGCGAATAACCATCTAAGGAACATTCCGGAAAGCACAGCAGAGAAATTTCCTGCTTATGAGCAGTCTCAGCCAAATGAATAATTTTCTGACAATTGCGTTCAGTATCTCCAACAATGGATTCCATCTGAACGAGTCCAATCCGACAGTCAGTTTTCATTTCTTTGTCCTCGTCCTTCCTGTTACTCACTGCAAGCAGTGAGTAAAAAGTAGCTTAATCGATATCTTCTGAATCTGTATAATCCTTACTTAAAACATCCGACAGCAACCTGTGATCATGAAGCAGATTGATTAAGATGCGCTCATCTTTAGTTTGGGTAGTTCGGGCATTGGTGAGAATACTGAGAGGCCGGTAAATAGGAGAATCCTGGATTTTCAACATTTTAAATATTTTTTGATCACATTCCCGGCTGACAGTCAAAGAAGAGATAATCGTAATACCAAGTCCCGCCGAGACCAGTTGTTTAATTGCTTGCGTACTTCCTAGTTCCATAGTTACATTCAATTGCTCCGGATCAAGCCCTCGCTCTTTGAGAGCGTTCTCCATCACCTTACGAGTTCCAGAACCGTCCTCTCGTGTCACTAGTCGCTCATGCGGGAGTTCAGCTAAGGTAATACTGTTTCTCGATGCCCAGGGGTGAAAATAAGGAATTACGACAACCAACTCATCTTCCCAAAAGCTCTCCACATTAAGGTCCTTGTGCCGAGGGACCGGCCCTTCGATTAGACCAATGTGTATTTTCTTCTCTAAAACATCTTGAGAAATCGACTCAGTATTAGCGATCTTTACTTTGAAGTCCACGTCTGGATGAGTCTTGTACAAAAACGCTAAAATATTAGGAAGAATATATTCTCCGATCGTTAAAGTCGCACCAAGGTAAATCAGCCCTCTTTGATCTTTTGCCAGGGCGCTGATCTGCTCTTTGGCATTTGCGAGAAGGTCTAAGACACTCCGAACATGAGCATAGAAAATTTGACCTTCTTTAGTCAAAGTAACCCCTTTATTGGTACGATCAAAAAAACGAGCCCCATATTGATTTTCCAGATTCTGAATCTGCAAACTAATACTAGGTTGACTCATATGAAGTTTCTTAGCTGATAACGTAATGTTTTTAGTTTCTGCCACCTCTTTGAAGACAAGAAAGTGTTGCTCCATGCTGCTGTATCTCCCTCCTAGAACTCAATATCAATCAATAGCGCTCTCCAGTTGCGCATATATTCCACCTTCAATGGATACTCTCGACTCTTAAACCTTTTTGAGTATCTCAGACTGGACATTGTATATCCTTATCATACCATCAGTGGAAGGTTTCCGCTAGGCAAGCACTCTTTCTTTTTATAAAAACAAAACAAAAACCTTAGTCGTTGATTGCAATACGTCTTAAATCAGACTACTATAGATTTTAATTATGTTGACTATTATAAAACGCCTTCCGTGCGGAAGGCGTTTTATAATAGTCAACAACCAATTGATTAGTATCTTGCTAACTTTTCTATCTAAGACCGCCTAGTCTGATTGTAAATCGTTGCTAACTTCACCATACGTTCAGCCCATTCGGGACAACCAAGAGCGTGGATATGATTATATGCTCCAAACACGTTTTTGTAACTAATTCCGTCATGCAGTCCATCAATCCCATGTCCTCGTTTAACCGTTAGACCAAACTTTATATCAAGAGCCAAGTTAATCAACCGAGAATTATGAAATTCATGTCCCTTAATTTCAGTTTCTTCATCAAACCAAAGCTGATCCGAATTCGCTTTCATAATAGTATATCCATGCCCTTGGGGCTTTGTTTCCATCTGAGTATCAAAGGGGAGTAAGCCGACCATTTCAAAATTTCGAGATGGCGTTAGAATTGAACGGCCCAGATACATAAGACCACCGCACTCTGCATAAATCGGTAGTCCCTCTTCGCCAGCTCGTCTAATTTCGCCGCGCAACAGCTTATTTCCCTCAAGCTCAGCAGCGAATACCTCCGGGAAACCGCCGCCAATATAGAGACCATCCAAGTCTTCCGGGAGTTGGCTATCTAACAGGGCGTTGATAGGGATCACATCGGCTCCCATACTTTTTAAGGCTTCCAAGTTTTCCGGATAATAGAAACTGAAGGCCGCGTCCTGAATAATTCCGATTTTAGGTGTTAATGCCTTATTTTCGGGCTTATAATTGGCCAAGTTAAGAATCAGAGTCTCCCCGAACTGGGGAAGCTCAGGTGCGCTTCGAGCCAGAGCCAGGACTTGGGGCAAGTCCACATGTTTAGAAATAACATCAGCAAGATAATCCAACAACTTATCAGTTTCAGGCATTTCACGATTCGTAACGAGTCCAAGATGCCGATCTGGAATGCATAGATTAACATCCTTAGGAATCGCCCCTACCACTGGAATTTTACAGAACTCTTCAATGGCTTCACGCGCCATTTTTTCATGGCGGGCCTGTGCAACTTTATTAAGAACGACACCTACAATTTGTACGTCCGGATCAAAATGCTGATAGCCCATCACCATAGCTGCAATACTACGGGTCATACGAGTTGCATCCACTACTAATAGCACCGGCGAACGGGTTACTTTAGCAATTTCAGCTGTCGAACTGCTTCCCTGTAAGTCTAAACCGTCGTACAGACCCATCGCGCCTTCAATAATAGTTATATTTTTCTCTAAGGATTGATTCCTAACAGAACTACATATTTCCTGTTTCCTCATAAAAAAGGAATCAAGGTTTCGACAGATGCACCCTGCTGCGGCCGTATGCCAGCTTGCATCAATATAGTCTGGTCCCTTTTTAAAGGGTTGAACTGCAATTCCTTGCTGAGCAAAAGCTCTGAGTAGCCCTAATGTAAAAGTCGTTTTCCCGCTCCGCCCATGAGGTGCTCCAATTACTAAGCGAGGGACATTCTTTATACTCAGTTCATTTATAGCTGTCCGTGGTAACATAACCCCACACCTTTCTTGGAGTTGTTTAGTCAGGAGTGAATAAGCTCTACCATCTCTTTTAAAGTTAGACATTTGTTTATACTCTCCAAAAGATGAGTAGCTATGCGGTGCTTAAGGAAAAAATTGACCACCCTGTGCCTATTTCCCTATCATGCAGATTTGAAAGAATCAGCAAAGACAGGACTATAGAACATTCAGGATGGTCTGTAGAAGTTCACAAGGAACCAGCATTCACTTTATGGCATGTCCATCCAAAGATCAAATTTAACCGTTGGGGGTTTGGACTTTACCTTTTAAGCAAATATATGTGGTAGTAATATAGAGATATTCAACAAGATCCTCCGCAGTAAGTTCTTTAACTGCGTTATCTACATCGCCTTTTTTCTCGCCAATGGCAACAGCAACATCTCTACTCTTAGCTTTTTGCACTTTTGCAAGATATTCAAGTATTTTGGCTTTAATTTCGGGACTAGCAGGTCCTTTTTGCATTTGAAATACCAGCTTTCTAATTTTATATTGAAATTAAATTAGTACTTAAATGCGGCACCAGTACGGAAGGTTTCACGGGCAAAAATATAGTCATCAATTAACATATCCGAGAAAGGAAGTCCACTTAAAGCAAAGAATCTTTCCCAGCCAATCCGTTCAACCCATTCACCCAAGCGTTCACCTTTATCAGCATTGGCAATCCAGAGTTCTAAAATAGCGCGGATTGCTTCTGTTACTTCAGGCCAACGAGGAGCATTGTTCGGCAGGAAAGGGATTACCATACGCGAGAAACTAGGAGCTGAACGAGCATTAGAGACTTTGCCGCCAATAAGAATCGCTATCCCATCGTTTCTAGCATCATAAATTTCCATAGCCGGAGACATAGTGTAGCAGTTACCACAATACATACATTTTTCTTCGTTAACGACAACACTTTTGTTTTTCGGATCTGGACGGATAGCTCCGGTCGGGCAGCTAGCGACAAGACTCGGAATCTCTGTGCCCTTACGAATTTTATCATGGTCAATCCGAGGAGGGGTCCGGTGAACACCGACAATCCCAATGTCACTGCAGTGGGTTGATCCGCACATATTCAAGCAACATGCTAAACCCATTTTTAATTTAGCAGGGAGCTTCATGGATTCAAAATATTCGTACAAATCATCCATTACAGCTTTAACTACGCCTGAAGCGTCAGTTGCCGGGGTGTGACAGTGTACCCATCCTTGAGTATGAATGATATTACTGATAGCTGCTCCAGTTCCACCGACAGCAAATCCTTTAGCTACTAAAGTCTCGATTAGTGGGTTAACTTTAGCCTCGTCAGAAAGCAAAAACTCAATGTTGTTACGGGTTGTCCAACGAAGGAATCCATCGCAAAATTCATCAGCCAGTGCGCAAACATCACGGATAAAATCAATACTGACCAAACGAGGAGTAGCAACCCTGACACTGAATAGTGCTGCACCGCTCTCAGAAACGTGTTTGAGTACGCCTGAACGAGGAATTTCATGATATTTCCATTTGCCATAGTTATCTAGAATAATTGGGGGAAGCATCTCTTTATAATTAGGAGGTCCTTGATCTAATTTAGCCGCCATCATTATCCACCTCTCATTAGCTACTTATTGAAAATTAAAGTGCTGTTCCATCAAGTGCTGTTCCAGATTTGTCAAGGTCTTCCTGCGCCCAGAACACATAGGGGTTAGCACGCGGACGGAAGACTTGTTGTGGTACAATAGGAATTTCTGCTTCGCGAAGGAATTTTCCCATTCCTAAGCGGAAAATTGTTTCACCAATACGCTCACGGGTTTTACCGTTTTCATCCCACCATTCCCAAATGCGGCGTACAGTATCCTTGAATTCTTCGAAATCATCTTCCACATCCATTTTCATGAAAGGTATGACAACCGAAGACATGAATGCTGATTGAACGATTGTCGATTTTCCACCGACCAAAATAGTGGCACCTTTTTCTTTGCCAGCTTGAATAGCTTTAGGCATCAAATTGATACAATGATGACAACGTGTGCAATCTTCAGCAATAACAGCAAGCTCTTGTGTTTCGTTATTATAAGTTAGGCAGCCAGTTGGGCATTTGTCACAAACCTGACTTTGAATAGGAAATTTATTAGCTGCATATTCTTTGACTGCGTCTTGATCAATTCTGATCGTATCGCGCCAAGTTCCGATTACAGAGATGTCAGAACGGGCAATTGCACCCGTACAGTCATTAGCGCAACCAGAGAACTTAATTTTGCTCTTATAAGGCCACATTGGACGATGAAGTTCATCCATGAATTCATTGGTGATATTGTAACATGCTTCAAGTGTGTCATAACAAGCATATTCACAACGTCCTGGTCCTACACAACAATTCGTTGTTCTCAAGCAGGATCCAGATCCGCCTAAGTCAAAGCCAGCCTCACTGTAATCGTCAAAGATAGGTTGGATATGCTCGGTTTTGCACCCTAGCAAGATAATGTCTCCAGTAGAACCATGCATATTCGTCAAGCCACTTCCGTGTTTTTCCCACAGATCACAAATTGTACGAAGTGTTTTTGTGTTGTAGAAAAAGCCCGATGGTTGATTAATACGGACAGTATGGAACTCCGCAATATTTGGGTAGGTTTCAGGCTCATCGACATAACGACCAATTACACCGCCACCATAACCTCTAACTCCAACAATCCCACCGTGTTTCCAGTGGCCTCTGCGCTCCTCATAGGATCTTTCCAAGACTTGGAGCAACTCAGCCGAAGCTGCACTTTTCACTGCTGCTCGTTTGATTTCCGTTACAAAACTAGGCCATTTACCTTTTTCTAGTTCATCTAGTAAAGGTGTTTTCTTTTCTGTCATGGCACACCCTCCGTCTTCAAGTTATAAGTTTTTTACATCTCAGCGATGCTTATGGCACCCGTCGGACAAACCGACGTGCAGCTTTCGCAGCCCATGCACTCTGATTCATCACCGATTACATGAGCCTTGTCCTCACTAAAGCCAAGCAGGTGAGCTGGACACCCTTCAGTACAAGAGTTGCATCCTGAGCACAGATCTTCATCAATTGACACGATAAACACAAATTACACCTCCTTAAACTACTAAAGAGAATAATCAAACATTGAATATTAAATATTTAATGTTGAACAATTTGGAAAGATAATGCTTCTTGTGTAAATTAACACGAGTCCATGTTCTTAATTTAACACCTTGTGTTCTATTCGTACAATATATAATCCTGATTGAGCTATATGAAAAAAAGATTATGAGTAGTTATAATAGAAGAATCTGGCGGTAATTAATTCCAACGATCCCGAAGTTCTCCTAAAGTGCAACTGGAGCATAGCGAGCGGGAATCCTAATGACCGCAAACTTTTTTGGGTAAAATTCGTGCTAATCTTTAACACAGACCCCTTCAGGCCTCCTGAAAGAGTCTGTGCTCAAGAATCCATCAATATCCGACTAATCTTCCAAAAACTCCAAGAAAGGTTTTTTCATACCCACTAGTGCATTGACCATAAGTTCCACTAAACCACCATATTGGAGGTTGAATTTTTCGGTTGCCTCATAATGTTCCAAAATAGCTCGCATGGCCCCTTTGCAGTTAGAACAGGGAGCACAAATATATTTTGGAATTGAGCGGTCTTCCATAGATCCCTTAAAGGCTCCCAAGATCTGATTAAATTTCATTCGTGAAGCCACAGCATCTCGGAATTCCGGGAAGTTTTGGGAACTCATGATTGCAAAACCACTTCCTCCACCACAACAGTAATTGTCGACTCCATGGGGAGTCATTTCCCTAAACTGAGGACAAATAGCTTTTAAGACATTCCTCTGAGGTTCCACAATCCCCATTTGTCGCACCACATTACAAGGATCGTGAAGTGTTACTGGAAAATTATTCTTACTGGGATCGAACTTTAACCGTTTGCTCTTGACCAAATCCCAAAGCAGAGGCAGACAGCTTTCCACAGGGATTCTAGCATCGCCATACGACATGCGATCACCCACAATCATTGACGCTTTATGAGCATGCCCACATTCTGCGACAACAATTCGCTTGACTCCGAAATCCTTGGCCACTTTCATCTGCATCAAAGCAATCTGTTTTGCTTGGAAATCATCATACCAGATACCGTAGTTGACACTATCATACCCCATAATTTCACTGCTAAGAGTCCAATTTATACCAGCTGCATCAAAAAGAAGGGCAAAAGCTACGGGATTTTCCGGCCAAGCCATAAACTCGCCCGCATTATGCAACACTAATATATCGGCATTTTTTTTATCGACTGGAAACTTAAGTTTTATGCCAAATTTTTCTTCAGTATCTTCTTCCAAAAACTCAAGCGTATCTAAGAAAGCCGGTTTGGCTAATCCAGTCGACGAACCAGTTTTAATCTGAAGCATCGTACCTTTGGTATGAAGAGGAGTTGGCGCAATGCCCATTTCTTGACTAAAGATCTTGCGAATTTCTTTGGTGAGAAGGGCGTTATCCAAGCCCAGCGGGCAGGTCTGAGCACAACGTCGGCATAGATTGCACCGATAGGATAATTCTCCCAGTCGGGCAATTGTTTCCCAGTTCACATCAATATCCGCGCCAACAAAGCCGCCTAAAAATTTCCCACTCGTAGTAAAATACTTCTTCGCAATTTTTCGCAGAACCTCAGAACGATAAATTGGTCGGTATAACTCATTATTCCCAGACGCTGCATAAATATGACATGCCTCTGTACAAGTATTGCATTTCGCACAGTATTCAAATGACAATAAGAGCGGTTCGAGTACTCCGTTATTAGCATCCGAAAAGATTTTTCCGAGACCACTAATAAACTTCCGGACGAATTCATCTTCTTCTTCTTTAGATTTTGGGCGAGTTAAGGTATCAAGACCAACGTAGCCATCTAAAGAAGTACAGTATTTTTCTTTCCACGCCGGCTTAGGATCCGTTAACGGGGGTTCCATTCCAGGTTTATCATACGGTGCCAGTAATGGCATGAGCTGATCAAGTTCAAGTTTGATCAGTTGCTCGTCCGGGCGACCCATATCTTTCGGAAATAAATCTTTTTGATTTATCATTCTTAGATCTCCTTTTTCTAATTATAGTTAACACTTAAAAATTGGAAATTACTACTTAGGAGAACCCGGTCCCTTGATATGAGGGGCAGACCAAGAAGTAGTCGGACGGTAGGATGTCGCTTTTTTGACTTTTTGTTCAATAGCGGTGCCTTTAAGGTTAGGACTATTATCCCATAGAACCGTATGAAAGGTAAAATACTTTCCAACATAGTGACTCATCTTACTTATAGGAATATATATCAACATAATTCCAACGATGATTATGTGCAAGATAAGTATACCAGGAGCTGTAAACGGCGTAAAAGTAATGAGGTTCATAGTCACTTCTCGAGCATAATGAAAGGATAAGTCATTACCCCATGTCAGTATCCCAGTAACTCCTGCCGCAAAAATGAGCAAAAGGTTAAAGTACTCTTGAGGAGTCGTATATTTTTTCAACGTACCGTCAAACATTCTACGCAGAACCAAAAAACCAGAACCTAAAGTAGCCAAAGCGATTCCTAGAACTCCGGTCACAACTGACAAGTAGAAAATCAACTGACCAAAAAGGCTTGGGCTACCTACTGCCACAACAATTCCGTTCAGCAGGGAAACTGCTCCGGCAACCAATAAGATTGTCCAAGCCATTATGAAGTAAATTCCTAAGTGCAAAGCATAAGAAAGCCACCAAAAAGGACGTTGGTTATCAAACAATGTCTTAATAAAAAGTATTTCCTTAAACATTTCAACTATTTCGCGAACGTGAGAAACTTCATGAGGTTTGCTCCACCAAGATATTTCCTCATAAAAAGAGCCCCCATGTTCAAACCCTTTTTCTTTGGGTACAGGATAGAGCTCCATTCGTCCGTGCAATGGCATTTTTGCAAATTGATAAGCTTTGTGAGCAGATATTCCTACAAAAAGGAGTATGGAAAGATAAGCAATAAAACTTAGTAGCAAAATAGTCAACCTCCTCCATTGTTATTATAGTCACTTTATAGTCTAAGTGAGTTTATAAGGCTTGTAAAATTTCCCTTTCCTATTAAGCCATCGCATAATTTGATTGTCAATTCTTTATCCTGACTAATTATACACCTATTAACAATTAAAAAAGGCAGCTCTGAAGAATGTTCTTGCAGAGCTGCTCATTAAATTTTTATTTAGTTGCGTTGTTTGGGGTCGTTTCCCTGGGTGGACGAGGACCAAAGAACTGGAAATAATGACATTCAAGCCGTCCAGTGTAGAGCTTTCGGCTTTTATCCCAGCGGCGCCCAATTAATCGTTCTGGAAATTGATGAGTGGTAAGCATATGCAGAGACCAGTTCTCCAAGCGCTTAAATGTTTCCCCCAGTTCAAGATAAAGTTTTTCGATCTCTTGGGTATCCCCAAGTCGTTCTCCATAGGGTGGGTTGGCGATCATATGCCCATATTTGAACCTGGAACTAACTTCTGCTACCGGCAGTCGCTGAAAGTGTATTACATTTTCCACCCCTGCCTCAACGGCATGCGTACGTGCTAAGGCTAAAGCATTGGGGTCGATATCCGAACCGTAGATATGCAGAGGTACTTTGCGATCCCAAAGATCGAGTGCTTCCTGCCAAGCTTCTTGCCAGAGTGCTCTCGGGATTCTGGGCCATTTTTCCGCTGCGAAACTGCGTTTGAGGCCAGGTGCTCGGTTCTGGGCAATAAAGGCAGCTTCGATAGGAATCGTACCAGTCCCGCAAAACGGGTCGATTAACGCACGATCGTTATGCCAAAAACTCAGCTGAATCATTGCTGCTGCCAAAGTTTCTTTTAGAGGTGCTTGTCCCGCAAGTTGCCGATAGCCGCGCTTGTGCAGGCCCAACCCGGACGTGTCAATAGTTAGCGTAACCGTATCATTTAAAAGTGCGACTTCAATCTGATAACGAGGGCCTGTTTCTTCAAACCAGCTTCGACTATAGGTTTCTTTAAGGCGTTCCACAATCGCTTTTTTGACAATAGCTTGGCAATCCGAAACACTAAAAAGCTGGGACTTTATCGATTTCCCTTGAACTGGAAAATTCGCATCTTCAGGAAGCCACTCCTCCCAAGGTAATGCTTTTGTTTGCTGAAAAAGCTCTTCGAATGTCCGAGCTTTGAATAAGCCTATTTTTAGTAAGATACGGTCCGAACTACGTAACCAGAGGTTTGTTCGGCAAATTCCCAGCTCGTCAGTTGTAAATGAGACCTTTCCATTTTCGACCATTAAATCATCATACCCAAGGTTTTTAAGTTCGCGAGCCACAATGGATTCCAAACCAAAGGCGGCCGTTGCGATCAGCTCAATTTTTGCCATTTGGATTCAACCTCTCTTAAACCACAGACGGGCATACATGCCACATATATTGACCGTATAATCTGCTTCTATCTCTATTCGGTACTATCATCATAAGTGGTATAACTCCAAATGGCAAGCTTCAACAATGGCGTTGAAAACCCATCCCTTCCAGCTTTTATAGTTTGTCGACGCTCTTAATCCCAGCTTTTATCTTTCCTGATATCTGCTCCATAAACTCTTGGAACTTTGTATTAGCATCGTTCGTTACTAATATTTGACGATCTCTTAGACAGGTATTTTCCATATCTTTCAATGTTTCCTGTTCTTCTTTACTCAGTTCCATTCCAGCCATTTGCTTGCCCTGATACTCCTGCTTCATTTTTTGCAGATCTTCAACTAACTTACGAGCTTCCGAATTATGAAGCAGATCATACTCTCCCTTTTTATAGGCTTGGTAAATGGTTGTAAGAGCGATTAATTTACCGAGTTCAGTACTCTTTTGCATAATCTCCTCAAGTTGATCCATGTCCATGATTCCTCCCTCAATGAATTCAAACAGATTTCCACTATTTCTATTCTTAACTAACCGTTTGCCTTTTAACCTAAAACAATATTCCAGAGGAAGTGACTATAGTTTCAAGGTTACAATACTTGCCAATCAGCTAAAAATGTTGATCATTATCAGAGGCTATCTGCCACTGTTACTGTTAAAACTACCGTAATGATTTCAAGCACCTCTCTAGTTTCACTAATCTCTGAAGACAACGAGTCACCAAGGGTCTCCTTATCTTGTGCTTCCAATGTGCCATCCTTATTTTTGTAAAGTTTGCGTTTATTTTCTACAACTTTCCAAGTATCTTCAAAAATATATTCTGCGGATTGCTCTCGTAATGTTTCCTTCAGTAGTTCGACCAGATGGTTTTTCATCGACTCATCATAGTCTGCTAAGGCCACATTCACCTGTGCCTCTATCGTTCTCGCCATGTTTGTAACCACCTTTTAAATTTCAATAAAACATAACTTTGATTATACTTTCTCGCTACTAAAAAAGACGGCTCATTTTGAGCCGCCGTGGAGAAAAAACAAAACAGGTAAATTAACTGCTTTTACCCTTCACTAAGTAAGCCCAGTTCTCTTTTAGTGCGTTCTGCCATTCTTTTAAGCATTCTTTCTCTATCGTTAGTATATAACGGCCCATAAAATACGATCCCGTATTTTTCTAACATTCTGGCTTCTATCGCTTTTCTAGTACGTCCAACTTCAGGGACATACTGAGACTTTCGTTTGGCTTTGTGGAATTTTGCATGATGAGCGATATCAATAAACACTGCAAGATTTGCAGTTCTGTCGTCATCATTAACCTCGTTTAGATGGTGTACAATTTCCGTTTCTTTTAATTTTCTTTCTAAGTATCTCTCAATTATTAACCTAGGAATCTCCATCGTATCATTTTTACTATCGGTTGAAATGTCCTCGCTCATAGTTTACTCCTTTCATAGTGTTACCCAAACAAAAACAAGCAACAGCCATTGGGACTTCCACTTGTCATCCCGCCAGTTAAATTGCTCTTATTTCAAAGGGAATCTAAAAAATTTGATTTATCTACTAGTTTAGTATACTATATTTTGTTCATAATCTCAACAGTTTTCGCTTATTCATAAGGCCACTCCCGACACTTTTTTTACTCTGGCAGCCTTAAAATTCCATTTTTTTATTTATTTAAACTCAATCTGGATTTTACTCTGAAGAATTCCCCTATGGTCTTAAGTATCGTAAATAAAATTAAAGCCTCAAGCCCAAAGATTTAAGGCTTGAGGCTCGAGGCTTCTTTCATTTTAGTCTTTAAATTTTTAAGTCTTAGGCTCATTTCCAGCGGCCTTTTTAGTCTTCTTCTGTTCCTGTTTGAATTCTGCGCTGCGAGAATCATATTTGGCACTGCTGAGCCCTTGTGTATGCTTTTGAATCTCTCCTGATTTTTTCATGCCTACCTCCCTGTTGCTCTACTTTCAACCCTATATTTAGTATGGTTCAGTTGCGCGAATATAATGCAACTATTAAAGAAAACGCTGCGCCAAACGTGATTTTATCACCTTTTCTAAGAAAACTTAATATCATGAGAAGAGCAATAATGCCTGATATCTATTCGATAGAGGTGAGTGTATGAATTATAAATTGTCGCGATCCCATTACAGAAATCTAGTTGTAGGAACTGACACAAAGATCCCTCTCTCCAACGGTCAATTAACTACAGCTATCAACTTTGATAACGCGGCCTCAACTCCTCCCTTTGTTTCAGTAATGGAGGAAATAGTAAAATTCTCAACTATGTATTCTTCTATCCATCGTGGCACAGGCTATAAATCACAGTATTCTTCCCAGCTTTTTGAAGAAGCAAGGTTGAGTGTCCTAAAATTTGTCCATGCCAATCCACTTCAAGATACCGTTATTTTTGTCAAAAATACGACGGAAGCCATTAACAAATTATCCTATCGTCTCTGGGAAGGGAAGAAGAGAAGCGTTGTCCTCTCAACCTGTATGGAGCACCATTCTAATGATCTCCCGTGGCGGAAAAAATTTCAAGTAGAGTATGTTCAAACAGACCTCCAAGGAAAATTAAGCCTTGAAGATCTGGAGGGTAAATTAATCAAACATAAGGGTAATGTCAAACTCGTAACCGTTACTGGAGCCTCCAATGTTACAGGTTATGTAAACCCAATACATAAAATAGCTGAGCTTGCCCACCACTATAAGGCAAAAATACTTGTCGACGGGGCTCAGTTGGTCCCTCACTATGCCGTAAACATGAAACCTAAAAATCCGCTTCAACATATCGATTATCTTGCTTTTTCAGCCCATAAAATGTACGCACCCTTTGGTATAGGAGTACTGATCGGTCCAAAAGAGACTTTCGAACAGGGTATCTCTGAATTCGTGGGCGGAGGCACTGCCGAAACCGTAACCCATGATTGGGTAGTCTGGGAGAAACCTCCTCACAATGAAGAGGCGGGCTCCCCCAACGTTATAGGGGTTGTTGCTCTTGTAGCAGCCATTAAAACCCTAACCGCCCTGGGCATGGAAACTATTGATCACTATGAAAATCAGCTTACAAACTATGCCAACTCAAAACTTAAATCAATGCCCGGCATCACTCTATACTCTCAAACTGCCTTAGGTGAACCTCGAATTGGGGTTATCCCTTTTAATATTAAAGGGCTTGCGCATGAACGAGTTGCAACTATTCTCTCGAATCAGGCGGGTATTGCAGTTCGCACCGGTTGTTTTTGTACCCAACCTTATATCCAGAAACTTCTCTCTATTTCCCCAAAACAAATGGAGTTCTACAGAAGAAGTGCGGACGCACCCCGCCCAGGTTTAGTTCGCATAAGCTTCGGATTATACAACGATTTTGCGGAAATTGACGTTTTAACCCAATTGCTGGAAAGAATCATCAAGCACCCAACAACTTACATCTAACGAATGTTATATAATTTCTATTTCTACTTATAATAGATTTAAGATTTGTCTATCAAGCTTAAGGGAGTGCTTATTATTGAATAAAAAAATGAACATTCTTATGTTTAGCGGCGAATACGATAAAGCGTTAGCCGCACTTTTACTTGCTAATACCGCCCGGGAACTGGATGTCGAAGTGACCATGTTCTTCGCGTTTTGGGGACTTTTCCTAATTCGCGACCCAGAAAAAGCGACGTTAGAAGATAAAAGTGTTTATGAAAAAATGTTCGGGATGGTTACTCCAAAGGGCCCTGAGGAGTTGCCCCTCTCACGGATGAACATGGCCGGTCTGGGCAAGCAAATGCTTCTCGACATGATGGAAGAGGATAAAACTCCTTCTTTGACAGACTTTCTAAATGGAGCGAAAAAAAAAGGAGTTAAATTTTACGGATGTAAATTATCTGTAGAAATCATGGGCTTTAAAGAAGATGAACTGCTTTCAGAAGTTGAAATCATTACTGCCAAAGAGTACTTAGCCGATGCCTTGGCCTCAGACATGCAACTCTTTATATAGTTACTTCGTACTTATCCCTAGAGCTTCTTTGGCAAGCCGGTCTACGTAATCGTTAAAGCGATCGCCACTGTGACCGGTTACCTTTTTAAATTCGTAGAGTCCATGATGCGCTCGCATAAATGCTACATATGCTTGGGTAAACTTATTTTTAGCTTGCCAATCTCCGGTAACCCATAGAGAAATCCCGGAATAATCGTGGTAGATGCGAATACGCACATCCAGAGTTTTAGCTTTTTCAACCGCATGTTGTACCGCCGCTAATTCTCCCGCGACATTTCTCATTTTTGCGGCTTCAAGGTCATCACCAACTCCATTACTTTCAAAAAAAACCTCTCCATCTTTGATGAAAGCATAACCATAGGAATATTTGCCATTGAAATAGCTTCCATCAGTATAGACTTCAAAGTCAATGGGATCTCTGGAGTCAAGTGGAACATTGGTAGTATCCATGACTTTAGGATCCACAGAAACCTCTTCCCTACCATTTTGCCACGCAAGAGCTTCAGCCTGCGTTTCGAACCCTTTAAATACTGCGCCTTTATAACCCTTGACAGATGCTTGACATTCCGGCCAGTTATTGAAGATTCCTACTTTAGACCCCTCTTTAACTACGTAATAATTTTTTTTACCCAATGCTTGTCCCTCCTTGAAGCAAAGGCAACCCCTATACTTAACCTTTGCCTTTAAAACCTTGCTTAATGATACTCTACCTATAACAAAATAATAGGTTAAAGTTGCACAAAACACAAACCAAAAATAAAGGAGGACTGTTCTCGTGACTAAAGTAATGAAAACCATGGATGGCAATCAAGCCGCCGCAACCGCCTCCTATGCCTTAACCGAAGTAGCTGCTATCTTTCCAATTACACCTTCTACTCCAATGGCTGAAGGTGTCGATGAATGGTCTGCCCATGGAATGAAAAATTTATTTGATCAACCAGTTAAAGTAGCCGAACTGCAGTCTGAAGCTGGTGCCGCGGGTGCATTGCACGGTTCATTAGCTGCCGGAGCACTCACAACGACCTACACGGCTTCCCAAGGTCTGCTCTTGATGATCCCCAATATGTACAAAATTGCCGGAGAACTGTTGCCAGCGGTGTTCCATGTGACCGCGCGCGCTGTTGCCGCACATGCCTTGTCTATCTTTGGCGACCACCAAGATGTTATGGCTTGTCGGCAAACCGGCTTTGCCCTGCTTGCTTCTTCAAGTGTTCAAGAAGCTCATGATTTGGCTTACACTGCCCATCTCTGTGCGATTAAATCCCGAGTGCCTTTCCTGCATTTTTTTGATGGGTTCCGAACCTCACACGAGATTCAGAAGATCGAAGTGATTGATGAACAAGACATTGCCAAGATTGTCGATTGGCAGGCTATCCGAACCTTTCGAGATCATGCTCTGACACCAGAACACCCAGTTGCCCGAGGGACTGCCCAAAATCCCGATATCTATTTCCAAGGTCGGGAAGTCGCCAATCCTTTCTATAATGAAGTTCCGGACATTGTCGAAAACTATATGCAAGAAATTAAAAAAATTACGGGTAGAGAATATCACCCCTTTGATTATTACGGTTCTCCGGATGCGGAATATGTTATCGTTGCCATGGGCTCCGTCTGCGAAACGATTGAAGAGACTCTTGATCACCTCATGGCCAAAGGGGAAAAGGTTGGGGTAATTAAAGTTCACCTTTACCGGCCCTTCTCGGCAAAATACTTCTTAAACGTTTTGCCCAAAACAGTCAAAAGAATTGCCGTCCTTGATCGTACCAAAGAGCCGGGATCGCTTGCTGAACCCTTATGCCTTGATGTTGTCCATCTCTTTTACAATAGCAAAATTAAACCCCTGATCATCGGAGGGCGTTACGGCCTGGGTTCAAAGGATACCCGTCCCGCTCAGATCATAGCGGTCTATGAAAATCTTAAACAAGCACAACCCAAAGCTGGGTTTACGATTGGAATTACAGAGGATGTCACGAACACCTCTCTTCCCGAAGTAGACTTTGTTGAGACAAGCCCCCTAGGAACTATCAGCTGTAAATTTTATGGCTTAGGTTCTGATGGAACCGTCGGAGCCAACAAATCTGCTATTAAGATTATTGGAGATAAGACCCCTCTTTACGCCCAAGGCTATTTTTCTTATGACAGTAAGAAATCCGGTGGAACGACCATTTCTCACTTGCGATTTGGCCAGAAACCAATAAAATCCACCTACTTAGTCTCTCATGCAGACTACATTGCCTGCCATAATAAATCATTCATTTACAACTACGATTTATTAAATGGACTTAAGCCGAATGGCGCGTTTGTTTTAAATTGCCCTTGGACACCCGAAGAATTAGACAGAGAACTCCCCGCTCCACTACAACGTTTTATCGCCCAAAACAAGATCGATTTCTATACTATTGATGCCGTTAAGATTGCCTCCGAAATTGGTCTGGGCGGAAGGATCAATATGATTATGCAGACTGCCTTCTTTAAGCTGGCCAAAGTTATTCCTGTTGACGAAGCCGTAACCTACTTAAAGGAATCCATCGCCAAAACCTATGGTAAAAAGGGCCAGAAGATTGTGGAGATGAATATTGCCGCTGTGGATCGCGGCATCAAATCGTTACACAAAGTGACTGTCCCTGAGTCCTGGGCCAATGCCAACTCAGAGGCAAGCCCGACAATTGACGAGCCGGATTTCATCAAGACCATTCAACGCCCTATGGCTCGAAACGAAGGGGATGATCTTCCTGTCAGTACATTTGTAGGCATGGAAGATGGCACCTTTCCCGTAGGTACTACAGCTTATGAAAAACGCAAGATTGCTGTCAGAGTTCCAGAGTGGCAAATTGAAAAATGCATCCAATGCAATCAATGCTCTTTAGTCTGTCCACACGCCACGATTCGTCCCTTCTTGCTTAGTGATGAAGAACAGGCTAAAGCCCCAGAGACGTTCCTGACGAAAAAACCGCTTGGAAAGGGATTAGAAGGCTTTCACTATCGAATCCAAGTTGATCCATTAGATTGTACAGGCTGTGGTAACTGTGCAGATGTCTGCCCTGCACCAGGAAAAGCCATCATCATGGGCCCGGCTGAAGCTCAAATCAAAGCGCAAACGGAGAACTGGTATTTTGCCAATGCTGTTACAGAAAAGAAAGGCCTGATAGATCCCAAAAGTGTTAAAGGCAGTCAGTTTCTGCGGCCACTCTTTGAATTTAGCGGAGCCTGCCCTGGGTGTGGAGAAACAGCCTATATCAAGCTTATTACTCAATTGTACGGAGATCGGATGATGATCGCTAACGCCACAGGATGTTCTTCCATTTACGGTGCCAGTGCTCCTTCCATCCCTTATACCACAAATGCTGAGGGCAAGGGGCCTGCCTGGGCTAATTCGTTGTTTGAAGACAACGCCGAATATGGGTATGGGATGTACCTTGGCGTTAAACAAATTCGAGACAATTTAACGAATTTAGTTAATCAATCCTTAGAGACCCCCATCCCTGAAAACCTTAAGTTAGCCTTGCGCGAATGGCTTGCCGGAAAGGACGATGGTGAAGCCTCCAAGACTGCAACAACAAAGGTGTTAGCTGCCCTAGAGACTGTTCCAAAGTCTGATAAAGCGCTCGTCCAAGCACTCTTGGCGAAAAAGGATTACTTTATCAAACGGTCTCAATGGATGATCGGAGGGGATGGCTGGGCTTATGATATCGGCTATGGAGGATTGGACCATGTCTTGGCTTCTGGAGATGATATTAACATCCTCGTACTCGACACCGAAGTCTATTCTAATACAGGCGGTCAGTCTTCCAAATCCACTCCGACGGCTGCCGTTGCCAAATTTGCCGCAGCAGGAAAAAAGATTCGCAAAAAAGATCTCGGCATGATGGCCATGGGCTACGGTTATATCTATGTTGCTCAGATTGCCCTGGGAGCTAATATGAATCAAACGCTCAAAGCCCTCACGGAAGCCGAAAATTATAAAGGGCCTTCTCTCGTCATTGCCTACTCTCCTTGCATCAATCATGGAATCAAAACCGGAATGGGGACCACGATTGCAGAAGAGAAAAAAGCCGTTGATGCAGGGTATTGGCATCTCTACCGCCATAACCCTCTGCTCAAAGAAGAAGGAAAAAATCCTTTCAGCTTAGATTCTAAAGAACCTACTAGTTCCTTTCTAGACTTCATCCAAGGAGAAGTCCGCTACGCTCAATTAAGTTCCACTTTCCCAGACCTTGCTGAAGAACTGTTTAAGGCGGCTGAACATGATGCCTCAGAACGATATCAAAGCTATAAACGCCTGACAGAAATGCAGTATTAAGAAATTTTAGAGAAATAATATAACGAGCGGGCGCACTAGGCGACCCGCTCGTTATATTCCAAAGATATCTGGTGAGTATTAGTTACCTATTTCTGATTAGTGTCGACCCACTCTTTAGCATTCCCAACTTCAATTTCGCTGGGAATTGCAACGTTGGATACTTCCTTAATTTTTTCGATGTTTGCCCAAGCTGCTGTTGTATGTTGTTCGACAGGTCTTAGCTTTAGAGGTTTTTTATCTTTAATATCACTCATAAATTGACCTCCCTCCTTCTTGCCTTTAGTATGATCAAAGCAAAGAGATAACATTCCAAAGTGACCTAATCCTAAGCGAATAAAAGCCTTCAGTAAGCAGGTTCCTTAACGTAATTGCTCTTTAAATTTTAATTGCTTGGTGTTCAAACTATTAGCGTTATGATATATTAAAATCTAAAAGTCCTCGCAACTTATTATACCTCCTCATTTTTAGGAAAAGCACCGCAACCTAAGGCAATTATTTCGATAATAAGAGGGGACTGATCCGCTCACAGAAGGAGAATAGTCGCATGAATCAAGTCGACAATAATATTTCAATACGTGTTAAAGCTTCATCTCGATACCGCTGGTACATCTTGGCAACTGTTTCCGTTGGTACATTCATGTCTACCTTAGATAGCAGTATCGTTAATGTAGCACTTCCCACCATTTCCGGCAAATTACAAGCAAACCTTTCAACCTTACAGTGGGTCGTAACCGCCTATTTATTGACCATCTCCAGTTTACTCCCTGTTTTTGGGCGTATTGCCGATCTTCTAGGACGCAAACGTGTTTTCTCTTTGGGATTTCTAATCTTCACCCTTGGTTCAGCTCTATGTGGATTTGCTACAAATATTTGGTTTCTGATCGGGATGCGCGTCCTTCAAGCCGTTGGTGCTTCTATGTTAATGGCAAACAGTTCTGCGCTTATTATCGCTAACTTCCCGCCCAAAGAACGAGGTCAGGCCCTGGGATTAACCGGAACCGTTGTTGCCTTAGGAAGCTTAACCGGCCCAGCTCTTGGTGGAATTTTAGTCGGACTTTTTAGCTGGCGTTCCATTTTTTATATCAATTTACCGATTGGGATCCTGGGCTATCTTGCCGCTCAAATCATTCTTCCCAAGGATAACCCTCAGCAGAATAATGAAACGTTCGATTTTGTCGGCGCCTTTTTTTTCACACTAGGTATGGTCAGTCTTTTGTTTGCCGTCAGCAATGGAGAGGATTGGGGATGGCAATCCTCTCCAATCCTTTTGGGATTATTTATAGGAACTCTTCTTTTGGGACTCTTTGTCTATACGGAACTGCAAGTAAATAACCCGATGATTCATTTCTCTTTGTTTCGAATCCGCCCTTTTTTCATCGGGAATATTACCGGGTTCCTCTCCTTTGTAGCTATGTATGCAAATACAATGCTCATGCCTTTCTACCTACAACATGTTTTAAATTATAGTCCAACTCAAGTAGGATTACTCATGACCTTTTTTCCGTTGATGATGGCGATTACCGCTCCGCTCAGCGGACGTGCCTCTGACCGTATCGGTCCACTTATCTTAACCACTAGTGGTCTGTTCTGTACTGCACTGAGTTTTTTATATCTTTCGACAGTGACTACCACTTCGCTTTATTGGCAAATCATACCAGGCCTCCTGCTTATGGGTTTAGGAACTGGCCTTTTTCAATCTCCCAATAATAGCAGTGTCATGAGTTCCGTTCCTACCAGTAAATTAGGAGTTGCTGGTGGAATTAACGCTCTCGTCCGAAATGTCGGCATGGTTATCGGTATCGTTTTCTCTGTCTCATTGTTTGAAAACCGCGAAACTACGCTCTTAACCGGCGTAAATACCCCTACAGCACTCCAGCAAGCCAATGCCTTTGTAGGTGGTTACCATGCTGTCATGTACGCTGGAATGGGGATCTCCATTTTAGCCGCCTTGATTTCCCTAAATCGAAAAGGATACATCCGAACTGAACCTTAACGATCGCTAAACTTCTCTCGAGTTAATTTTTGTTATAGCAACTTATTTCTTGTTACCTTTAAACCCATATTCAATCCATCCTTTCGCTAGAAGAACCACGCTACCGGAACCTAATTCACACTCGACGATGTTGGCCGTAAGGTGAGTATAACATTTATTTTCACGCTTTTGCCAGCGCCAACTTTCTATATAACTATTAGCCACAGAGTGTTCTTCTTTATTATGAATAAAGCAGGAGAAGCGTTATGAAATGCTCCTCCTGCTTTATTAGTTACGATTATTATTGACTTGAGAGCTTCCAGTCCGCAAAGTTCTCGCACTGAGCGACTAACTAAGAGGAATCTAGCGCATCATAAATGTACCGCAATCAGTGGCCTCATGTGATGTAGCTTGAGTCTGGTGTTTAGTTACTTGAATACTTTGTGCAGTACAAATTTTTGATTGTTCATTGTACCTACACTCATTGACATTGCATTTTACTTCTGGATTTTGCATATCTTTCACCCCCCAGTCTAAATTAACGTACCAGTCTAGATTAACCCAATCACATTTTTTCATACAAGCCAATCCGTGTTTATAGAACTTGAATCTTACCTGTTGGGATTCTTTGCTCGGATCGGATTCCCTTTGATTGTTGATAATCACCATCAGAAACATATTTCTTAAATAACACTACCTATGAGCGGAGATGTGATGGAAAGGTTTAACCCTCTACCTGTTATAAAGAACGTCATCCCGTTCATCCGACAATTTATCATTGTTATTATCCGCCCTTAGTCTCTCCGCCAAACGGGTATTCCTCTTCGAAGTCTTATTATTGCGAACTGCCATAGCAACCGCCTTCTTCGTACCTACTAGAACAAACACTTTCTTCGCCCTTGTAACACAAGTGTAGAGAAGATTTCTTTGTAGCATCACGTAGTGCTGCATCGTTAAGGGTGCCACTACGATCTTATATTCACTGCCTTGGCTCTTGTGGATTGTCGTGGCATAAGCCAAAACGACTTCATCAAGCTCTGTAGCATCGTAATCCACCACGTTCCCATCAAAGCTTAAGACCAGGGTTCGCTCCTCCGTGTCGATTTCAGTGATGCTCCCAATATCTCCGTTAAAAACGTTCTTATCATAGTTGTTTTTAATCTGCATAATCTTGTCACCAAGTCTGTAGACAGTGCCTCCATATTTAATGGAAATAGTTGAGGAATTCAGTGCCCCCTGTAACACTACATTGAGGTTCACAGCGCCTGTTTCTCCCCGCTGCATTGGACACAGAACTTGAATGTCGTTGATAGAGTCTACATTGTAGAAAGTTGGGAGCCTCTTCATGCAAAGCTCTTTAATCGTTTGGACCACCTTTATCGGCTCATCTTCTTCAATAAAAAAGAAGTCACTATCCCGATTACCCTTCAAGTCTGGAAAATCTCCCTTATTAATTTTATGGGCGTTGGTTATAATGGCACTGCCCTGGGCCTGCCGAAATATTCTTATGAGTTTAATGACATTGACAATATCCGAGTCTATTATGTCGTTAAGCACGTTTCCAGCCCCTACCGATGGCAGTTGATCAACGTCGCCGACAAGTATGACCACGGTTTCATTGGCTACCGCTTTTAAAAGGTTGTACATCAGGATGGTGTCTACCATAGAAGTCTCATCGATAATCAGAACATCACATTCCAAGGGGTATTCAGCATTCTTTTTGTAACCCTCAGTTGGCCTGTACTCTAACAATCGGTGAATGGTTTTTGCCTCCAACCCTGTTGTCTCTGACATCCTTTTTGCCGCTCTCCCCGTTGGTGCTGCAAGCAAAACTCTGGCACCAAGCAACTGAAAAACCTTAATAATTGCCAGGGTTGTTGTAGTTTTACCCGTTCCAGGACCACCGGTCAGCACCATGAATTTCGAGGCCGCTGCAGTCTTTACCGCATCCTTTTGCACCTCGTCGTATTTGATGTCGTACTGCTTTTGTAGCATTTCAACAATACCATCCACGTTGGTCGTAGGGTAGAGAGTATCCACTGAAAGAATGGCCTTCATTCTTTTCGCTATTCCCAGTTCGCTGTGATAAAAAGGCAGTAGAAAGATGGAATCTCCTTCATCAAGCATGACTGTCTTTTCCTCAATCATCCTATCAAGGGTTGTATCAATAAGAGTTTTCTCAAGCTCCAGGATTTTTTCCGCCTCTTCCAGAAGCTGTTCCCTTGTACCATAGCAATGTCCGTCATTGGAAAGTTCATTAAGTACATAAACAATCCCCGAGCGACAGCGTTCAAAGGAGTTCTTATCGAAGCCCATCTGCAAGGCGATTTTATCCGCAGTTTTAAAGCCGATGCCCCAAATATCATCCGCCAGTTTATAGGGGTTGGTCTTCACAATTTCGATGCTGTCATTTCCATAGGTCTTATATATTTTCACGGCAAAGGCAGTCGATACACCATTGCTTTGCAAGAAGAGCATGACGTTCTTAATTTCCTTTTGCTCTTGCCATGCTTTTTTGATCATATCCACTCGCTTTTGTCCGATGCCCGCGACTTTGACTAAATAGTCTGCTTCCTCCTCCAACACCCTCAAGGTATCTTCTTGGAAATGTTGAACGATTCTTTTCGCGAACACCGGCCCGATACCCTTTATGAGTCCGCTTCCCAAGTATTTCTGAATACCAACAACCGTTGCCGGAAGGGTTTCGCGATAATCCTGTGCCGCGAACTGCTTCCCGAACTTGCTGTCCATCTTCCATTCGCCCTTAAGCTGAATTATTGATCCCACATTCACTGCAGCCAGGCTTCCTACAACAGTTACGAGGTCAGCATAACCCTTGGATTTTATTTTGATAACACTGAAGCCATTGTCTTCATTTTCGAAGGTGATTCTCTCGACAACTCCGCTTATATATTCCATTTTGAGCCCTACCAATCATCAATTATGCTTGAAAAAGATAATAACCGCGGGAATAGTCCGCTGCTTTTATAATATAACTATATCATTTTTAAGCCTAAAAGCACCATTCCAATACTTCAATAAAATATAGCGTTATGAGCATTCGGCCCAAAGTTATTGATGTTGCTGAGAATCATAGGGACGAGGACTGTCGGCTGTTCGCTGAAGCGGGACCTGGTGATAATTTCAGATGTGACATTGTTGGCTACCGATACAGTAACACACCATTCAAAAAGCCCGTCGAGGGGTGTCTGGCGAGACATCGTTATGGGTTAACATGCGCTCGACCGAATAGATAATCAGACAAAAGCAGCCAGCAACCCTTAATCAGAATTGCTGACTGAGTATTTTCTTAAAACCCCAATTGGCAAAGGACACGATAATTGACACGATGAGGGCAACCCCAAACCCATGAATATAAAAGCCCGGTAAAAGGCCGCTGGTCAGCATTATCATCCATGTATTTATAATAATGGTGAAAAAACCCAATGTCAAAAGATTCAACGGGATGGTCAAAATAATGAGCACAGGGCGAATCAACTGGTTGATAAGGCTGAGGACCATACCAGCCCCTAAGAAGTGTAAGGGGGTTACCGCTTCAATGGGCAAAAATTGAGCTGCCACAAAAAAGGCGAGCGTGTTAATTAACACACTATAAATCAGTCGTTTCATCCTATCCCCCCGTTCACTTTAAGCTTATTTTGACCTGAATGTCTCCTGTTGCCACATCGACTACGTCCAGTCCTTTATACCTGTATAAATCTTTGAACATGTCATGCGAGGCCGCAATAATCCCTCTTAGGGGAATTCCTTTGACCCAGCACAGATGCTTGCTAGCCTTTTCGTCTCGTGGAACCGGAACATGCTTTAAGGCCAATTCCCCAACCCAAGCTAAGTCTGTAAGGGCCTCTATGAATTCATCGACTACCCAGACAGGAACCGAAAATGTGAATCCCCTGCGCCTTTGAACTTTGACCCGAACCATCAACACCATGGCTGATTTATTCCACACACACTTCCACCTTGATTCGTCCCTCTTGAGGGTCTGCCACTTCAACGTCAACGATCTTGCCATCGACACTTTCTTCAATGATTCGGACAAGCCCTTCAACGTCCAAAGCTTGCAAATCAAGGCCCTTTTGTTCCAGCTCCGTACGCTTATCTTCAGGAACAAAGCTCATTGCATAAACAATAAGCTTTGAGGCTGATCGTATCAGACTGAAAGGAACATTTACATTAACCTTTAATGTTTTTTCTCCGATGACCCGAACACGCAAGAAACGATCTCCATAAGTTGAGGCAACCTTCTCCTTTTTTACCAACTCATATTTGGATGTCTGCGAAGCTTCTTCAGGCGAACTCCCTTCCTCAATCGCCTTCAACAAATCCATCCCTTCAGCAGCCGTAAGTTTACCTTCTTGAATCATCTCGAGAATCTTCATTTTTTCGTTGCTCATTATCCACACTCCTTGCTTACTTATCAGCTTTTCTCATTTTCAGGGTAGCTTCCTGAGGTGAAATATCCCCTCGTTCAAGAGCTTCCAGAATTCCCTGCCTACGCAAACTTTCCTCTTGGGGATCCACCTTTTCCTTGTCCTTTTCTACTGTGTAACCGAGTGTCTCAATAACACTATCTAAGCGGCTACGAACGGTGGGATAGGATATCCCCAACTCTTTTTCTACCTCTTTGATATTTCCCCGGCATTTGATAAACGCCTCCATGAAAATTAGCTGTTCAGCCGGAAGACGACAAAATTTACACGAGCTGAAATCGCCCTCAATTTTAGTAGGACAATGGGTACAGGTTAGTTTGCTAATCCGCATTTCATGATTGCACACCGGACACCGATTGGGCATTTTATAATCCAAGATCATCACCTCTATGTAAGTTGCCTAAAGTACTACTCTAATTAAGATAATAACTCTATTTATTGATTATGTCAATAAAATGTTTAATATTTTTAATATTTATATTAATTTTATTAATTTAATAACTGTTGTGTTTCATTAGCTGCTTGTGAGAGCATCCAGTGTAATTCGTTTAAGTGGGGTATTAGGTCAACTACTGCAGCTTTACCTATATTTTGCAGGGATACAAAAGCACGACTGCCGTCTTTTGTTATATCAATCTGAAATTCAGAGGAAGATAGGGGTATCTACTACTTTATTATTTGCAGTATTGATTACTGAAAGGGTATTGGCAAAAAAATTTGTCACATAAGCATAATTATTTATTTTATTGATATCAAAGTGTGTATTTTAAATATATAGTTGCGCTCCTACTGTATTGCAACCCTTGCCTGTTATTGCGGTCCTGTGATTATCATGATCCTTTCACCTGTTATATTTAGGGAAACAATGTCAAGCGTCAAACTACTTGGCTTTCTTGTTGTGTTAATTGGTATGTTTTGTGTTAATGGACAAGCTTTGTCACAAGGACTGGAAAATTCTATGTGGCAGCTGATCACGAGCTTTATAACGGTTGCGACATTCCTTTGCCTAAAGCAGGGATTTTCCGTCAATATCGCGTGGAAAAATCCGGTACCGATTCTGTTATTAGGCATTGTAAACACCGGAATAGGCTGCTATTTTTATTTTTCTTCCATCACCAAATCTGCCCGTGCAGACCGTTGCAATTTGCGGCTATTTGGAGCCGCTTTCGGCTCTGCTTTTTTCGACCGCCCTTCTAGGGGAAAAACTAAGCTTTATACAGATAGTTGGAGCAGTGCTAATTTTAGGCGGCGCTGCGTTTGGCGAATTATAAATTGATCGTATTTTTTTCATGTGTGACTCCTTTCTGTCACGTTGGAATATATTGCTGATAAAAAAACATTACTACACCCAGTTAGTTGTTGGGTGTAGTGATGATAGCTCTGTATAGACTGGATAAAGCAAGTTAAATGTTTTTATTAGCGGAGGACTGATTGCAACGGGTTCAATTTTGAAGTAGCTTTCATGATAGCCTCTTTTTTCATTTCAGTATCAGCATTCGCATAGATCAATGTCGATGAAATTTGTGCATGCTCCAGAACCTCGTTGGTGGCATGGATAAAGTCAAATGCTTTGACAATACCAACATACGGCACGGACTGAACACGTAACTTAAAATTGGGTATTAGAGAGGAATTTAGACAAAAATGGAGAATATCATTTTTGTAGACTTTACGAAATATCAGTTATCGGACCCATTCTTCAATGTACATTAGTGAAAGGTGGAACTAAAATTATGAGCAAAACTATGCGTTATATCCTTGGAACTGTGTTTTTAATCACCAGCGGTCTGATCTATACCTTACAAAGAGCAGTTTCGGCGCTTGTATGGAATGGAGAAATTAATGCTAAGTTTGATGGCGGCATCCCTCTACCGCCTGGACCTCTTGAACCTTTTACGAATAATGTATTTGTTCTAATTTTTCTTCTTGTAGGCATAGTTCTATTTGCATACGGTAAAAAGGTGAAGGCATAATCAATACTCTATAACTCCATTTTCGTGCTTCTTTGAGCCTGCTTGATCTTTATAGACTAACTCAGTGAACTCGCTTACGCTAAAGCTGAACATCGAGACTTCGGTGGGAGGGTCTACCTGGAGTCTTCTATCCCCACCGAAGTGGAAAAGGTGTAGAGATAAGTAAATGCATTACTTGAAGCGTTTACTGTAGTACCAACGAGTAAAATTATAGAATCATAATAGTTGCTAGAACTACGCATAGTAATTTGCTTCTCACAATTCGTTCCGCCACATCAATTCCCTGTTGGAAAATAATTCTTATTTACCTGATATTCAAGGTTTTTCTGATAATTCTTGCAAAGGCATTAGAAGCAGTAGACGTATTTGTATTTTTTCAGGAACAAAAATTACCAGGCCGTCAAAAACGGTCTGGTAATTCACATTCATCTTAGAATTCTTCCATGGCTCCCTATAGACAGAGAGCAAAAACACACAGCAAAAATTACCAACGACCGTGGAAATATTTACATGCCTAACATGTTCCTTTACAACTTCGGTAACCCCAAACGGTCTAACCCAAACCCTATAATAGGTTCTCGTGCGTGTAGGTGGTCCTATTCTAGCTTCACCCAATTCAAACCAAAAACTCTGAAATCCTTATCATAAACTGGTATAAATACGTTCTTGTTAGAAAAGACAGTCGCCCCGTTGGTGGCTACGCCAAGAACTGGATGCGATATCGATCGGCCCTGAATAGTTGTTTCATTCATGTGATTCTTCAGAGGCAATCGAATTCTTTAATACTTCAATAATCGTATCACGTGGGTATTCTGATTGAGCTATATACTCTCGTGCATCTTCAAGGATTCTTTTCAGACTTCCCCATTGTTTATACTTTTTAAACTTATCTTCCCGCTCAATTCCCAAGGCTTCAGCAATCAAAGAGACATAGTTGATGATTTCAAAAGTATACTTTAGTTCCTCTTTAGCAAAAATATTGTGACATGTCTGACATATATCGACTAGGATATCTGCTCCCGTTTCTTCAGCTTCCTGTAATCGCTCATCCCGAACGATTGCCATGCTGTTTTCAAAAAAGTCCATTGACGAACTGCCACAGCAGGCTGTATTTAAGCCATGACGGGGCATCTCTGTTAAATTGACCCCAGGAATACTGCAGAGGACCTCCCGGGCTGAAGTAATATCCAAACCCATATATGCAGCCTTGCATGCTTCATGTAGGGTTACTGTCTTATTAATCTCCTTCTTAAATGGAAGCTTGTCTATATTCTGTGTGAGAAACTGAGGGAACGAAATAATGCTAAAAGGGATCTCTGAAACCTTTGAAATGGTCATGTCGAGTCGGCATAAACAGGTCGGACAATAAAGAATGACTGTTTCAGGATGATAGGAAGAAAGTTTACTTATCAGCTCTTGAGAAGCAGTATACCCTTTATCCACCGCTCCTGCTTCTAAGTGAACATTGCCACAACAAAAGTCCATGCCCGGTACAAACGCATAATCTTCACCTATTATATCCATGATATCCAGTGCATCGAGTACCTTTTCTGGCTGGAGATAAACATTGCACCCAGGAAAGAATACGTATTGTACAGTATCCTTAGTTGAAGGAGTAAAGATCTTGTTATACTCTTCAGAGGATATCTGAATACTTGAAAGAACTCGTTGCTTGGCGTTGTCATCTTTAGGGTCTGTATATAGTATCGGTATGAGATTTCTTTGATTGTATTCCCATTTAATGATCTCATTTATCATTAAGGGACTCAGTCCTTTAGGACAGTTGTTTTTTACACATTTATAGCACTCCATGCAAGCGAATGATTTGGTGTACACTTCATCATATTCAGTGCCATTTTCCAGAAATTCCAACACTTTTCTTTGCACTTCTCTAGGGTCGAATTTTTCAAGATTCGTATACTTTATAATAGGGCATTTACTTATACATTGACCACATACCAAACATTTTTCTAATACTTGTTTTTTTTCTTGGTCAAAATACTGGGATAGTATCGTTGACATATATTTATTTCTCCCTTTTATCCAGGGTCTTGATATCTCAGATATAAAGAGCTAACTGAAAAAATATTTTCACTCGACTATGCGAGTAACTACTAATCGTCTGAGTTTAATATCCACTCTTCCCACTCTTCCCATTCATCGCTCATTCCCGCTACACATACAGACGTATACGTTAATAAGAAAGCCACCCCGGCGTGGTTTAACCCCTATATATCCATCATGCACGTTTTGGAGGCGAGGGACTTGGCCTAATTTAACTAATCATACAGTTATAACTCTTATGTTTTCGTCCTTTAGAAATTCAGTAAGCACCAGACCTGTGTATTCTACTATTATCCCCATATTTTCTAGCACCTCAGTAACGCCGTAACTATCTGCACATGCTTTACAGGCTAACAGTTCCACTCCTGCCTCTTTCATTTTCCCGACATATTCCTGCAGCATTGTGTCTTCCGCAAGGAGTTTAGCTGAAGGACCCCATACTATCAGAGATACTTCATTCCACCATTCTTTAAGTTTTGAATTAAGTGTATACATAAATGCCATACGTATTGCAACTTCCTTATCTCCATTAGTCCAAACCACTACTAACTTATTTGGCTGATTCATAATACTACGCCTCCTATATTTTTTTCTTACATAAACATTGTAACAGGAGTGCTGTGCACAATAATCCTGCCTGTTATGAGCGAGATTATTGTGCACTTCAGAAGATTCTACAGCAGCTCTTCTACTTTTTCCGCCTTAAACAACACCAGTTTTTCTTCTATGCAGGCTTTGCCTTCAAGTCTGAAGCCTTTGGGGCCACCTTCCATCGTTGCTATTACAACCTGCATCTTTCCGTTGTCCTTAATGTTCCTCTGGGTAACCTCCATCTTGTAGATACCAAACGCTAAGATGTCCCCGTCTCTGACTTCCACTACTTTTCCCACCACGATCATATGCATTTCTCCATTCGAGGAAACAGTGGCAATTGGAATAAATGGAGCCTTCGAAATAACTTCTTTGATTTTTTCAGTTATAACCATGAAAATTCACTCCTTAAATATTTTTCGTATATTACGGAATTCAACCCATATCAGTAAAGGTCCTTTTGTCCAATATTTCGTTTAAAATTTGTGCCACATGCTCTTTGAAGACAACTAATTCGACGCTCTCAATTTCGATTGGTACCTGTGTATATTCATAAAACTCCAGGATATCCTCATCATTAAACTCGCAAACACCAGTGTCTAGAAGCAAAATCTTATCATAGAAGCCAAAACTCTGTCTAGCGTCTATTTCGTCCCAGCCCTGTCCCTGTTTGAAAATGTTCTGCCAATTCTGCAACCAGCCTGGAGTAAGGTAAAATATTCTATCGGACGCCTCTAGCTCCCTCTGTTTTTCCTTACCTAAAACCAATTCAATACAATTTCTGGGTTGCGGCCTGATAACATGATATTTTTCCGTAAACTCGCTGAGCTCGGGATGGCACATAGAACCGTAAAATAGGACTATCTTTTCTTCGGTCACCATATCAAGAGCTTCAGTAATACCATCTTTTAGCTTATTAAGATTAACATGTAAAGCTGGGGTTATATAGGTTACTTTGAAATCGTCAGATGCCCATTCCGCTTTTATCTCATCTAGTACTCGCTCAAGCTCCAGTTGGAAGATGCCACAGGAGACAATGCGTACCTCCATATTGATATCACCTCATTTCTAAAATGCGTTATCCTCAGGCCATTAGATCCAATAACTTATCTTAGGCACATTCAAGAAAATAACTAGTCAGTCTGCCAGTCTATTTTGTGTCATACTGCGTCGGCATGTGCCCCTAATAGCCCCGCTATGAGGGGCACATGCCTCCTTGTCTGACGCAAACTATCCAAGGCATCATGACTTG
>JARLHV010000153.1 GCA_031292055.1 Desulfosporosinus sp. | reverse complement strand
CTGGCCGGGCTATTATTTCCGGACAGACTACCCAACACTGCAAGAAGAAGATTGGCTTTGCTTCGTTAATATGAAGTGGGATCCAATCAAAGACGAATGGTCTGTCTTCAAACGTCCTATTTTGAATCTGTTTGGCATTGAGTGATCTCATTTAGCTAAAGTTAGGGATTATAATTTGCAGGAGGGGGAGTAAAAATGAAAAAAGATAAAATTAAAAAAGATAAATTGAATTATAAACTTTTGTATGAAATATTTATTACCTTTTTTATGATTTCGCCTATCACTTTTGGTGGCGGATTCGCGATGATTCCGATTATGGAAGATGAAATGGTACATAAGCGGAAATGGATAGACAAGGAAAAATTAGTTGATATTTTTGCTGTCTCCCAATCAATACCAGGTGCTATTGCTGTTAATTCTGCTACGTTCATGGGCTATCAGATTGCGGGCATTCCAGGAGCACTGGCAGCATTAGTGGGAATCGTACTCCCAACGTTTGCTATTATTCTTGTCTTAGGAGTCCTGCTCGCTTCTTTTCAGAGTAATATTCACGTTCAAGCTGCATTACAAGGAATTAGGCCTGTAGTAGTTGCCTTGATCGCTTCCGCTGCCTATAAAATGAGCAAGGTTTCTCTTGTAGATATAACCAGCTCTGCTATCTTTGGAATATTTATTCTATCACTCTTACTCTTTAAAAATCTTAACTTGATTTTCGTGATTTTTATGGGTGCGTTTATAGGAATTATGATTAGAAAAATTAGTAAGGTGGTTAAACAAACTATACCAGTACCAGTACCAGAATCACTGCCAGTACCTCAAACTCAAAAGAAAGTGAGTGGTGAAAAATCATGAGCTTTTATCTAGATGTTTTTATCACATTTTTCAAGCTTGGGCTTGTCAGCTTTGGTGGCGGATATGCTATGATACCGCTTATTCAGAAGGAAATGGAAAACCATCACTGGCTTAATATGAGCACATTTACAAATTTGATTGCTGTCTCAGCTATGGCTCCCGGTCCGATCGCAACTAATACAGCAACTATTGTAGGCTATAAATTAGCAGGCTTCTCTGGCGCTATAGTCGCTTGCATCGCGGTTACGCTCCCCTCAGTTTTGCTCATACTTATTGTTGGTAAGTTATTTTTCAAATTTCAAGAGCATCCGGGTGTAAAAGCCGCATTTTATGGGCTTAGACCCACAATTGTTGCAGTTATCGCTTTTGCCGCCATTAAATTTGCTATTAGCAATGGGATTATCGGCGGAAGTAATTTTATTGATATAAAGAGTTCAATTCTGATGGTTGTAGCTTTTATTATGTTAATAAAGACAAAGTTTCATCCCGCATATTTAATTCTGGTCTCAGGAGTAATAGGAGTTATGATCTTTTAATTGGTATAACGATCAGTATTATTTATTGAAAGATCTAGGAATTATTAGAGGATACTGAAAGTATTCACCTGTGTACCATTAACACTCACGAGTATGGTATAATCATTTAAAGATTATCTAGGGATGAGGTATTTGGCATGAATGATTCTAAGTTTAAAGTACTTCTCTACTCCGATGGTTCACATCAGGCCTTTTCTGCTGCAGTATACACTGCCACACTCTTGAAGGATATGCCCAATATGTATTTGACCATAATTCAAGTACAAGACAGTGATGAAGGCTCACAGGGGACAGAATATAGTTGGAAAGAGTTGCGCCCGAAATACAAAAGATATTATTGGGGGTGTTCCAAGGGGACTGAATACAGTTGGATAGACACTTGGCCGATCAGTCCTACCCAGGATTGGATGAACAATGTGCTTGACGATTCCCTAGAAGCTAAACAGCAGTATGCTGAAATACTTGCCAAGACCAATCAAATCTACTCCAAGAGAAAACTCAATGTTACTCATGAGGCATTATGTTCTAATACTAGTTTATTTGATAAATCCAATATAGCAGATACTGTAAATGTAATTCTCGATTATGCGATTAAAAACACGTTTGAATTAGTAATTATAGGTACGCGGGGTCATTCTGCCTTAAATGGGGTTATCTTTGGCAGTTTGTCTCACAGCGTGCTCGATAAGTCTCCTATACCAGTGTTGTTAATCAAAAAGCTTCCCCAAGAATTTATAGATGCTTACTTGTCGGACACAGAGTCCTAAGGTAACTATGGGGGGGTCACAAGCAAGCCTTCAGAAGAAATAAATGAGCCCCGAAGAGAAAATATTTTCTCTTCGGGGCTCATTTATTTCTTGTGGGTATTAAGGAAATGGGTACATAAGCAAGATGTAATCTAGCTAATGTTTAGTAACTCCCTTTAGGCGTAAGACTATATATTAGGAGTCTAAATGCAATGACTAGTAGAGATGGATATAGATAATATTGATTACGAGCATATTATCACGCTATAGACACGATGCTAACGTAATGTTAATCTTTGATTATGAGAAAAGTTAATCCGTTGTTGGCAGTCATTATAAAATAATGAGAGGGGTTTTTGAGATGACTGATTTGATTAAGTTTAAAGTACTCCTGTATTCTGATGGTACACAGCAGACGCTTTCTGCGGCTGTTTACGCGGCGACCTTATTGAAGCATATGCCGAATATGCACTTAACCATCGTGCAGATAAAAGAAAGTAATGAAGGTTATATGGGGATGGAATATAGTTGGAAAGAGTTACGTCCCAAGTACAAGCGATATTATTGGGGGTGTACCCCGGGGACAGAACCAAGTAGTATCGATCAATGGTCGATTGGTCCCAAAACTGAATGGTTAAACAATATGTCTAACGAATCTGATTTGGAAATCAATGCTCAGGATGACGAGGTACTGAGTAAAACGCAAAATATATTCTTAAGGAGAGGAATTAACGTTAAACATCAGGTATTATTTTCTAATACCTCTATTTCAAATACATCGGATACAGCCGATTTAATTCTTGATTATGCAACTAGAAATTCTTTTGGCTTAATAGTTATGGGTGAGCAGGAGCCTTCAACTCTAAAATGGCTGAATTTCGGCAATTTACCACATGCTGTGCAAAACAAATCCACCCTACCGGTGGTTGTAGTTAAGACACTTCCTCAAGACTTTGTGGATACTTACTTGTTAGAAAAACCGAAGCCGCCAATATCATCGAGTAGTATCTCACATATTATGGCTGGTAGATCAGTAAATGTTTTATTCTGAGTTTATGGACAATCAGTTCTGGAATTATTGGCAAATACGTTTAATGGCTTTGCAATGAGAACTCGCTTCCATTTGGATTATTATAATTGAGCGAAATTTAATATGGTTGCAGCTTAAATATCGATAGTATTATAGTGGCTCTGAAGAGAAGATTCGTTCTCTTCGGGGCTTTTGTGCATTTTAGCTAGTTTGAATATTTCTAAACTTGAAGAGCAAGCTAGTTGAGATACTGACAGTATGCTATGAGGTTGGTTCAGTTGTTTTATGATTTTTTTGAGAATAAAGACTTAGATCATAAAAGATTATAATATTGATTCCGTTGATATCTTGGTGGCGGTGAGAAGGTTTCTCACGCTGAAGAGCTCAATCACTAGTGCGCCATTCAGAGCTGAAACTTAGAGAAGCTCTTCAATAAAGAGGCACTTGAGCTCCATATATAAAGAACTCTGGTAAATGATCCTAAAGAGTATTTGACCGAGTGTTGCAACTTGAGAAGAACTCTGGAGAAGAACTAACTAACTAGTAGATAATAAACAATCTGCACAATAATGTCAGAAAGTACTAAATTCAGTTAATTCGCAATAGGTAAAATCGATTACGAACATATCTACTTGCTATAGACACAATACTGTCATAATGCTAATCTTTAATTGTGAGTATATGTACAAAAAATAATTCACAATACGGCGCTAAGTTGGACCTGGACAGTAATTAGAAATAGTGAAAGGTGGGATTTGTTTGTCCAGTTTAACATTCAATAATGAGATACCTGTAGTTGAGAGAATGGGAACGAAAGAGACAGGAGAAAGGGCTTATCCGATTTGGCTATTATTTAATCCAAAACATCCCGCGGTCCGTCACTACATTTGGACGCCGGTTTTAGCTGAGATTCAGGACAAAGTTTATAGGGAACTCCACACTAGGGTTGATACCACTAATATTTACACTAGGAATGCTGTCAGTAATAGTGGTATCGTTCCTAATACGTTAAATTGGTGGGGAACTGAAGTGGCTAATGAAATAGAGGAGTTCAGGGGAATTGTACTTGAACATAAACCGAAGATTCTTATTTCCTTTGGGGCCTTTCCCTTTGAATTTGTGAGGCGTGTCTACGAGATCAAACCTGAAAAAGGGCCTAAGGCTTGGGGTACTTCGAATTTAGGGGATGAGTTTGGAAGAGCAATGGAGAGCTTTGATATTAACAAAACAAATCGGATTCCCCTTCTTCGCCGTGTGATTGAAAGTGGCAAGTTCATAGAAGACGACACTGATGATCGGAAAGACGTAGAAAATTATTTTCATTTTGTGGGGACAAAGATAGCAGAAAGGCTTATTGAGCATAAGGATTCGCTTGATATCTGGATTGACTAGTCAAATTGAACTATTTTTGAAAGTCGGTTCTCCTTAACTCGATAGTTATATTGCTAATCATGGGGCGGTTGCTGGCAACAAGCATTAATAATTGAAAGGTGGGATTCCAGTGTATTTATCGCGATTTAAATACATACCTTTAATTGGAACTGTTAGAAACTACAAAAAAGGATATGTTAGTAAAGACGTAATTGCCGCACTGACTGGGGCAGTCGTGGCAATTCCACAATGTATGGCTTACGCACTGATTGCAGGCCTCAATCCGGTTTATGGTTTATATACTGCTATCGTATCAAGCATTTTCGGTTCGGCATTCGGAAGTTCGAAACACTTAGTTACAGGACCAACAAACTCTTCGGCGCTACTCGTTGCAAGTGTAATGACTGGTTATATGGGCCATGATAATGCCTATCAAATTCTCTTTCTACTGACTTTTCTCGTAGGTGCCATAAAGATGCTCTTTGGAATCCTTAAGTTCGGTAGGCTGATAACTTATGTGTCCCATACTGTAATTCTAGGTTTTACCACTGGTGCGGGTGCTTTAATAGCACTTGGACAACTAAACACCCTGTTGAGCATACCCATAAAAAATGCCGCCCAAATGCCAACTACTGACAAATTATATTATGTTTTAACACATTTAGGTCAAACCAACTTTTATGCACTAGGGCTTGGACTTATGACAGTTGTGATAATAGTGGTCTGTAAAAGGATCAATAAGAACCTTCCCGGCGCATTAATTGGAATTATCATCCCTATTGTATTTATCGTCCTTTTTTCTTTAGAAAAGCAGGGAGTAAAGCTAACAGGTAATATTCCTACGTCTTTGCCTCCTTTCACAATGGTACAATTTAATTTGGGTACTATGAAGGATCTATTCAGTGGGGCTTTGTCCATTGCAATCATAGGATGTGTAGAGGCTATATCCAGCGCAAAAGCCATCTCCAACTTATCACGTCAAAAAATTGATGCTAACCAGGAATTTATCGGACAGGGCTTGGCAAATATCGCCTCATCATTTTTCCAAGGTTTCCCAGGATCAGGATCTTTCACACGTACTGCAATTAATTATCACAGCGGAGCAGCTACAAGATTTGCTGGAATTTTGTCAGGAGTAATAATGGCAATAGTTCTTTTGTTCTTTGCTCCATATGCCAAGTACATTCCCAATGCCTGTCTGGCTGGGGTGATGATGGTTACTGCCTACAACTTGGTAAACGCCAAAGAGATTACAAAGGTGGTCAAACTAGGGAAATTAAAATCGGACTCTATTGCAATGTGGGTAACATGTTTCGCAACAATTTTACTGCCTAACCTTTCGTATGCAATTTATTTGGGAATTGGATTATCAATAGGCTTGTACCTAAGGGATACTAACAAAGTACCGTTTAAAATGCTTATTCCATCACAGGGAAAAGAGTCTCAAATTATTGAAACAGAAGTTGAAGTTGTCAAGGGAAAAGTAGATATATTAATTATTGAATTACAAGGAAACCTCTACTTTGGCTCATCAGAGGACCTTGAAGACAAACTGGAGACTCTAGTTGAAAAATCTAGAATATTTATCTTAAGAATGAAGTATGTTGCAAGTATTGATATAACGTCACTTAATGCTTTGAAAATATTTAGCAGGTCTGTAAAAGAATCAGGGGGCAGCGTTATCATCTGTGGTGTAAGGTCGAATATTAACTCAATCCTAATAAAATCTAATTTCTATCAAGATATCGGTGTTGACAACACATTTATGTTGTCGGAGAAGGAAATTTTCGCTACTTCCTCTAAAGATCTGGAGAGAGCACGAGAGGTTTTAAACTGTGAACTCGGAGATAACTCAGGGAAATCGATGTCGTGTGATTTACTAGAGTCAGTTACAAATTTGTAAGGAGACACCATTGATAACAAAACACCATCTCGTTCTAAATAAGAATTCTTGATTTAATGATACAATAATTTTGCTTTTATTGAAAGACGTCTCTGGTTACAGCTGCAATTGAGTGGAAATACTCATGAGTTAGCCTCGAAGAAATAAATTTCTTCGAGGCTTTTAGTATTGTTAAAAATATAATATCACGGATCAAAATAGAAAAATCTGATTTAGATAATAATTATAGACAATGATAAGCGGCAAAAAATAGTAATAAAATTGCTTGTTAAATGCAAGAGTAGTTTTAATAATAAATATTAAAAAGAATATACAAAAGAATATAGAAAATATTAATTATAATTAATACGATTAATGTCATAATAAAGGAATTTGATACTAATTTAAAACTTATAAACAAATATTTATATAAAAACAAGCTATAAATATCCCACGAAATATCCATAGAGTAATTTCATTACGAACATATTGGTTGGTTATAGACACGACTTTAATACAATGCTAATCTAAATTATGCTTAAACATTGCGCGAATGGTTTAAATGATACTCAAAATTATAGTCTGTAGTTTAAGCTTTAAGAGGGTTGGTTATAAACGTACATAGTCTAAGTTACTTGTGAAAGGGAGTATTTGACATGGCTAATTCCAAAAAGGTTAAGGTACTTCTTTACTCTGATGGGTCACAGCCCTCTTTGTCCGCTGCCGTTTATACTGCTGCCCTAGTGAAGAGTTTGCCCAATCTAAAGGTAACCGTTGTGCAAGTACAAGAAAATGGAGAAGATTCCTTGAGGGAAGAATATAGACAGATTGAAAATAAGGACAATAAGCCGGTTAGCCCTATTGCAGACTGGTTGAAGCGCATAATCAATGAATCGGACACAGCCGATAAGAGTATATATGATGAAATAATTGACAAGACAAATGGAATATTTTTTGAGAAAGGACTTAACGTAAATCACGAAGTATTATATTCAGATACCACTATTTCAGATACAGTAGATGTGATTCTTGATTATGCAACCAATAAATCCTTTGAATTTATTATTATTGGCACTCGAAGGCTTACTACTTTAAAACGTTTGATTTTTGGCTGTTTAGCACTGAGTGTACTGAACAAATCCCCTATACCCGTGTTGCTAATAAATTAACATTTCAAGATTTCTATCAATAGAGTTTCTTTATTTGTGATGTCAAAAAGGGTCGACCCATCAAATTATGGGGTCGACCCTTTTGGTATTCGTCAGGAAAGTATAAGTAAGGCCAGAAGCAGAGATACTTGAGATACTTCTAGTAATGCAGTCCTGTAGCAATCTGAGGAATTCATTATGGTCCTTAGTAGTTGTACGTATCTGGTAAGGAGTTGAGAGCAATAGGACTAAATAGTTACCAGGTAATCAACGTTGTAATAAAAATTTTAAGGTACTTCTGGTCTTTTCTTTTGGAGGATTTGGTAAAGAGTACGAGCTAGAATATCGTTGATAAATGCAGCATTTATAGAGATTAAAAGGGGTTAATGGTAAGAGAGGAGTTTACAAAGTTCGCATCCATACGTCATAAAAGCTCATTAAGCAGGAAGTTATCCATAAGTTAAATCGATTACGAACATACCGATTTGCTATTTACACAATCCCAACATAATGCTAACCTTTAATTGTGAACATAATCATTAAGTATTATGAAAAAAGAAGCTCGAAAAAATTCTCGAAAGTAATGCTTATTATTGCAGAAAGGTGAACTTAAGGTGGTTGCAGTGCAGATGCGATTTTTCAATGACTGCTTCCAGTGTGTGCAGAACTCAGAACTCAAGCTAGTTGGTGGCAGCAACCATATATACTGAACGGAGGGATTCAATTGCTTAGCTTAGTGCTTAATAATAAGACATCAAATGACGAGAAAGTGAAGGGAGAGTCTGGAGAAAAAACTTACCCAATTTGGTTATTAGTTAATCCAAAACATCCTGCTGTTCGCCATACCATTTGGACACCTGTATTATCCGAGATTCAGGACAAAGTATATAGAGAAATCCATACTAGAATTGATTCTACTAACATTTATGTTAGAAATGCTGTTAAAGATAGTGGGATAGTTCCTAAGACATTAAATTGGTGGGGGGCAGAAGTTGATACAGAAATAGAGGAGTTCAGGGAAATTGTACTTGAATATAAACCGAAGATTCTTATTACGTTTGGCGCATTTCCTTATGAATTCATTAGGCGTGTCTTCGAAATCAAGCCTGAAAAAGGTCCTAAATCATGGGGCAACTCAAACTTAGGAAATGAATTTGTTAAAGCAATTCAGAACTTTGATATAAATAAAACTAATAGGATACCCCTACTGCGCAGAGTAGTTGAGAGTGGTAAGTTCATAGAAGAACACAATTATTTTGGCGAAAACTACTTTCAATATGTTGGGGCAAAGATAGCAGATAAGATTATTCAAAACAAGGATAGTTTTAAGATTTGGATTGAATGAATAAATAACGCCTAACTCATTTGATGTTCTCAGATAAAATTTTTAAGAAATAAATAAAGGAGTGATGAAGCTTGGTAAAAGGATCCCATGTCAAGATTAATACTGGAGCACAGACTGTTTTTGAAAGCCTGAAGGCCGCTGCCAATTATTAGTTAGTTTAATAGTAGGAGGTCAAAAAATTATGATTGAAAATTTCTTTATTCAAGCCAGCTCAGTATTTACAACAACCAATGTTGCAGTCGCGCAAGCAGCTGGAACCCCTGGAGTGCCATGGTGGGTGTGGCCTCTTGCCTTACTCATTACTACCTTTCTCATTGGTATAGTTGCTGCGCTAGCCGGGGTAGGTGGTAGTGTACTATTTGTGCCAATTGTCAGTAGTTTTTTTCCTTTTCATTTGGATTTCATTCGTGGGTCTGGTTTGTTCGTTGCTCTCGCATGTTCGTTATCCGCAGCGCCTAAATTATTAAAATCAAATTTTGCAAGTCTACGCTTGGTTATCCCCTTAGCTCTACTTGCGTCAGCATCTAGTATTGGAGGTGCGTTATTAGGACTTTCTCTACCGCAAAGTATTCTCAAAATTTTATTGGGTACATTAATTACGGGGATTGCAGTTCTTTTCATTTTTTCTAAGAATAGCGAGATTCCTAAAATTGGCCATCCTGATGCCTTAGCCCGTTACTTAAATATCGGGGGAGCTTATTTCGAGGCTTCTACCGGTAAGGATGTTAGTTGGAACGTATGGAGACTTCCACTGGCACTAGTACTATTTTGTGGTATTGGTGTAATAGCTGGAATGTTCGGGATTGGTGCAGGCTGGGCTAACGTGCCAGTACTCAATCTTGTCATGGGTGCACCGCTTAAAATTGCAGTAGGTACCAGTATGTCGTTATTAGCTATCACAGATACCTCAGCGGCATGGATTTATTTGAATCAGGGTGCAGTGCTTTCTATCATAACAGTTCCATCCGTTTTAGGGATTATGGCGGGTTCCCGAGTCGGAGTTAGGTTATTAAGAACTACTAAGCCAAAATCTATTCGTTATATAGTTATACTCATGTTATTATTTGCTGGGTTGAAATCCTTAATAGATGGATTGGGGGTAAAATTATGAGCAGTCAAACAACCGTTCTAAGTAGTGTCAAAAGTGCTCAAAGTCAAGAAAATATTGCTCAAAGTGATGTCCAAAGTAATGTACAAGGTAATGCACAGAGTGTAAATGTGAGTCCGGAGCAGAATAGATATGCTAGTATTTTGTTAGTTTGTTCATGGGCTGGAATTGTTGTAATGGTAGTTACCTTTCTGCTTTACATGGGTGGTCTTTTTAATCCAACGGTCAAAGCATCAGATATGCCGCTTTATTGGGGGTTGAGCGTGCATAAGTATGCGCTAGCTACACATGCTCCTAGTGGTTGGAACTGGTTGAGCATGGTCAATCATTCTGATTATTTAAATTTAATTGGCTTAGCTTTTTTGGGAAGTGTTTCAGTTTTAGGTTATTTATCACTATTTAAAGATTACCTGCGTAAAAAGGATTTACCCTATGTAATAATGGTTGGCTTGGAAATTATAGTTATTGTGTTAGCTGCTTCTGGCATTTTTAATATCTCTGCAGGAGGATGAATCGTAGTCAAGGTTGTATTGATGGTTAGGATAGGCAAATCAATGAAAAGCAAGGTAATAAGGATCTCCCCAGAATCTGTGGGACTCCTTACTACCTTGCTTTATTAATGATGCGGCGGTAGAATATAAGCTTATAATCTTTGAAAGTGGGGATCTTTACAAATGACACATCATGATATGATGACAAAGCTTATTTCTTCATCATCATTTGACCCTTGGCATAACTTGTCATTGGAAGAGCATCTCTTCAGACATGTCATAAAGAATCAAGTGATTCTTTATCTGTGGCAAAACCAAAATACAGTTGTCATTGGCAGAAATCAAAATGCCTGGAAAGAATGCCGTTGTGGACAACTAGAACTGGATGGAGTGAAACTTGCACGCCGATTATCTGGAGGCGGAGCCGTTTTTCACGATCTTGGGAACCTAAATTTTACTTTTATAATCGACCGAACCCAGTATGATTTAGAAAAACAGCTTAGAGTTATCTTAGAAGGAGTTAGAAAGCTTAAGATCAGTGCTGAATTTTCCGGACGCAACGATTTAACTGTCGAAGGTCGAAAATTTTCTGGAAATGCCTTTTATTATGAGCAGGATAAAGCCTATCATCATGGGACCATCTTGGTCGATGTCGATATTCATAAACTCTCCACCTATCTCCATGTTTCGAATGAAAAAATCGCTTCAAAAGGGGTCGACTCTATCCAAGCCAGGGTGGGAAATCTTAGCATGTTTCAACCGAGCATAACTATCGCCAAGGTGAAGGAAGCATTAATTGAGAGTTTTCAGGATCTTTACGGAGAAAGTACAGAACCTCAAATGTTTGTAAGTGATTCAACGTATGATTTGCAGGCGCTTTATCAAAAATATTCTTCTTGGGAATGGCTCTACGGAAAAACCCCAAACTTCGATATTGTCTTTGAAACACGGTTTTCCTGGGGAGGCATCGAATTGGGGTTGGCCCTCAATCATGGATTAATTGTAGAAACGAAAATTTATTCGGATGCGATGGATAGCCATCTAATAGAAGAAGTTGCTTCAGTACTCAGATATTGTCCGTTCCAGATTGAACACATGGCCAAGCGGATAAACCAACTAGAGGGTACTCCTGAAGAGAAAATTATTTTTACTGACCTTGTAAATTGGTTGGTGAGCAAGGCAAGTTATATTTAAATTTATTATTACAACCATAAATTCTGCTGCATGCCCAAGCTAAAGTAGGCCGGTGTATTTTTAAAGCTGGTGAAAAATCAGCCCCGAAGAGAAAGCATTTCTCTTCGGGGCTTAAGTAGTATGCGCTGTAAACTTGAAGGTGTCAATGCTAAAAGAGCAAAAAGGTTGTACAGTTGAAGTGAACTATTTGTAGTTAGTATCAATTATTGTTGGAATGTAACGTAGTCTAACTTGGCGATATAAAAAATTACAATAACAGGTCCTTTGGTACTAATTATAAAGTTGTCAGCAATATAGAAGTGTCCATAGTATAGCGCGATTAACAACATAGTTAATTGACTTATAAACTAAACGTAAGATTATACGCTTGAAAAGCAATGTGAGAATTATTAAGATTCAAAAATCAGCAAATTAATTAGTCAAGTATACAACGAGAAGTGGTGTTGAAAAGCGTATAGTAAAGCCGGAAAACCTAGGTGAGCAAAGTGCTGCGAGCATAATATTACTATTTGTCTATGGATACAATACTAAAATCCTTATAATGAGCTGAGGTCAGTTCTCTTTTAAATAATTAAATTTTAGAGTAGGAGAGTAAAGAGAGAATTTCGCGAGCTGTTGCACTATTAAGAAAAGTGTGAAAAAGAATAGAGCGGCGAAAAAATGAAAAATTCGAGCCATTACGACACATAAAGTAAAAATTCGCAAAAACGTCCATAGTATAAATTGAGTATGAGTATACTGATAAGCTATAGACACAGTGTTAAGACAAATGCTAATCTTTACATGTGATCATCAAAATATCGGAGTTGAAAGGAAGTGAGGGAAAATGTTAAGCGGTTTTATGGCTATCATTATGTTGGTCGCTGTTTTCGGAATTGTTATTGTTGATTACATGCACCAAGAAGATACTAGAGAAGGAGGACAAGGAGAACAAGGCCAACCATGCCTAAGCTTTTCGCATCTCAGACTGGTCAAATAAAAAAAGCAGCCTCTAAAGGCCGCTAAGAAAGTATATCAGTGATTATTATTATATCACAAATTCGGGGAAAAGTGGTCTTATTATTATGTCCCGATGTCCCGCTGGAGCATGTTAACGAACTGTTCGATGGAAAGGGCTGGGAGCAGGTTGGGTGTATTTTCTCTCTCAGTCCATCAATCGTAACAGTTGTCCAGTATATTTAGAACTATGCAAGTATTAATAGGGATAAGGCCTCAAATAAGCTGATCGTCGCCGCAGGTTAATCTCCTGGTTGCTGCGATTTGGAGGAAAGGTGGAAATTCGTTTGAACTCAACACTATCTAAATATATTCCTTTAATCGAAACCATTGGAACTTATAAAAAGGAATATATTAGCAAAGATTTGATTGCTGGATTGACAGTGGCCGTCGTTGCCATTCCCCAATCTATGGCTTATGCACTGATCGCGGGTGTTAACCCGGTTTATGGTTTATATACCGCTATAGTATCAACCATTATCGCGTCAATATTTGGAAGCTCGAAACACCTAGTCGCTGGACCGACTAATGCGATAGCTCTACTCGTAGCAGGCAGTATGCGAAACTACATGGGACTGGATAATGCCTACCAATTGCTTTTTTTAATGACCTTTATCGTCGGTGCATTACAAATTCTTTTTGGAGTCATTAAACTTGGTAAAGTGATAAATTTTGTTTCCCATACAGTAATTGTGGGTTTTAGTGCTGGTGCAGGTGTGTTAATCGCACTGGGACAACTGAACACAATAATGAGTATTCCCATCAAAAATTCAGCTCAAATGCCAACTACATTGAAATTCTATTACGTCATAACCCATTTAAGTCAAACTAATTTATATGCCCTGGGATTGGGTCTGATGACAATAGCGATTATTTTGATTTGCAAAAGGATCAATAAAAATCTACCTGGAGCGTTAATTGGCATTGTAATTCCAATTATCTTTATAATTATTTTTGCTTTAGAACAGAAAGGTGTAAAGCTCACAGGCAATATTCCTTCCTCCTTGCCTCCCTTCAAGATGGTGCAATTCAGTATGGGCTCCATTAGGGAAGTTTTCAGCGGAGCAATTGCAATTTCCATCATAGGATTGGTAGAAGCCATATCAATTTCGAAAACCATTGCCAGTACTTCACGGCAAAAAATTAATGCTAACCAAGAATTTATTGCGCAAGGCTTAGCAAATGTAGGCGCATCCTTCTTTCAATGTTTTCCGGGATCTGGTTCCTTTACCCGTTCTGCAATAAATTACCATAACGGTGCCGTTACAAGATTAGCTGGAATCCTATCAGGTGTAGTAGTTGCCTTAGTTCTTGTCTTCTTTGCTCCTTTTGCAAAGTATATACCTAGTCCATGTCTTGCCGGAGTATTAATACTTACAGGATATGGCTTAATGGACAAAAAGGAAATCAAGAAGGTATTGAAAGTTGGCAAATTAAAATCTGATTCTATTGCAATGTGCGTGACATTTTTTGCAACAATTTTAATGCCGGATCTTGACTATGCGATCTATACGGGGATAGCGCTATCTATTGTCTTATACCTCAGAGACACCAACAGAGTACCTGTTAAACTTTTTATCCCATCACAAGGGAAAGACTCCCAAATTATTGAACAGGAAATTGAATTTGTTAAGGGAAAAGTCGATGTTCTAATTATCCAATTGGAGGGAAATCTATACTTCGGCTCGGCATATGACCTTGAAGAAAAACTTGATAGCCTAGTGAATAAAGCTAAAGTCTTCATCTTAAGGATGAAATATGTTTCTACGATTGATCTAACATCACTCGATGCCCTGAAAATATTTTTCAGGACAGTAAGAGAAGCTGGTGGAATCCTTATCGTCAGCGGTGTAAGGTCAGATCTTAGCTCAATGCTTAAAGCATCAAATCTTGTTTCGGATATCGATGTTAATAACCTATTCATGTCCGAAAATGATATTTTCGCCTCTTCCACGAATGCCCTAGAGAGAGCAAGGGCTGTTTTAAATAGTGAAAAAGATAACAAAAAGAAATCAATGGCGTCTAATCTCCTGGAGTCTGTTTCGAATTTTAACGGGGGCACTCACAGTTTGAACAAAAGCACCAGTTCGTTCTAGTAAAATGATTATGCTTCTGTTCATTGTGAGTTAGGAAGATATACTGAGTATCTCAGAAACAAGAAGTGTGATACTTAGGTGCTAGAGTATCAGGATGCTTACAATGTACTGAACTTTAGTTAGGTTGTTGGTAGTTAGCGTAATTACTGGAAAGGTGGGATTGGTTTGTCTAGCTTGACACTTAATAAATATATACCTTTAGAAAAGACGATCAAGAGGGAGTCGGGAGAAAGAAATTATCCGATTTGGCTAATAGTTAATCCGAAACATCCTGCAGTTCGCCACAATATTTGGACACCTGCTTTGGCTGAGATACAGGATAAAGTGTATAGGGAAATACACACAAGAATCGACACGGGTGATATTTATATCAGGAATGCGGTTAGCGATTGCAGAATCGTCCCTAATACCTTAAATTGGTGGGGAGCAGAAGTAGCAAAAGAAATAGAGGCGTTCAGGGAAATTGTTCTTGAGCATAAACCAAAGATTCTTATTTCCTTTGGTGCCTTTCCGTTTGAATTTCTGCGGCGTGTCTACGAGATCAAGCCCGAAAAAGGACCTAAATATTGGGGTACCTCTAACTTAGGCGATGAGTTTGGCAAAGCGATTGAGAATTTTGATATCAACAAAACTAATCGAATTCCCTTACTTCGCCGAGTGATCTCAAGCGGAAAATTTATAGAAGATCACAATTATTATGGAGAAAATTATTTCAATTATGTTGGTAAAAAGATAGCCGAAAAGATTATTGAGAACAAGGATAGTCTTAAGATCTGGATTGAATAAACGGGGCTGTCTAATTCAGAAGTTTAATGTTCCAAGACTTAAAAATAGCCAAGGAAATAACACGGCCCTGGAGAGAAAACCTATTTCTTCAGGGCTTTAGTATGTTCAGAATCTCGAAACTTCTAAATTATTAGTGCAAAAGTGTTGTTAGGTTTAAAGAGGAACTATTGAAAGTATTGATTTGGAATCTCGTAATTATCTCTACTAGTATACTAACTATTATAAAGATTTACAATATTAGTTCTATTGAGATCTAAATTAAAAAGCTCTCAACTTAAAGCAGTCCATGAATCCGTCGTGAATACAATATTCAATAGGTAATTTGCCTTAAAGAGATAATTCTGCTCCTATTTGGAGGCACTGGTAAAGAGTCAAGGAGAAAATGACACTGATTATCCAGTGTGTATAGACATGAAAGGAGAAGTAAAAGCTTAGTGAGGAATTAGATAATCAGTATGTCTACGACATAATAGTAACAAATATAAATAGTTAAAATCAATTGAGAGCATAATGATTTGCTATATACAAGAGATTGACTCAATGTTATTATTCAGTTGCGAAGGAATTACAGCCAGTTTCTGGAGAATGCGCACATTCATAATACAATAAAGGAGGGTTAGAGAATGTCGGAATTATACCATCGTAGGGTGGAAAGTTAACACCGCATTACTCCTTAATTTCAACGGGTTGGGACTTTGGCCAAAGCAAATCTTACCGTTGCTTCGCACTTATAGACACATTGGTAGCTTGTTGGTTAGTAAGCATAAATGATGAAAGGTGGGATTCGTTTGTCCGGTTTCACAATCAGTAAACATATACCGATACTTGAAACTATTAGAGACTATAAAAAGGAGAATATTAGAAAAGACCTCATTGCTGCCTTAACAGTGACTGTGGTTGGTATTCCTCAGTATATGGCTTATGCTCTGATCGCAGGTGTTAGCCCAGTCTATGGGCTATATACGGGTATCGTAGCAGCCATCATCGGTTCCGCCTTTGGCTGCTCGAATCAACTGATTACCGGACCAACTAATGCCATATGTTTACTTACGGCAAGCGCCATGATTCGATATATGGGCCTTCCTAATGCCTATCAAATGCTCTTTCTAATGACGTTTATGGTAGGTGTCTTACAAGTAATTTATGGAGTCATTAAATTGGGGAAGGTGATAGACTTTGTCTCCCATACCGTACTGGTAGGTTTTACTGCCGGAGCGGGTGTACTAATCGCGCTTGGACAAGTGAACACCCTCTTGGGCATGTCTATCAAGGATTCCGCCGCTATGTCAACAATGGAAAAAATGTATTACATCGCAACCCATCTGAGTCAAAGCAACTACTATGCTTTGGGATTAGGTCTGCTGACAATGGCGATTATTATTATTTGCAAAAAGATCAGTAAAAACCTGCCAGGTGCCTTACTCGGAATTACCATTCCCATCTTTTTCATTATTATGTTTGCTTTAGATAAGAAGGGGGTAAAACTCACAGGCACGATCCCTTCCTCCCTACCTCCCTTTAAGATGGTACAATTTAGCGTTGCTTCCCTAAAGGATATGCTCAGCGGGGCTTTTGCAATTTCCATTATAGGACTGGTTGAAGCCATCTCGATTTCCAAAGCGATTGCCACTAACACGCGCCAAAAAATCGATTCTAATCAGGAATTCATTGGGCAGGGCATCGCCAATATAGTTTCTTCTTTCTTCCAGTGTTTTCCTTCTTCCGGTTCCTTTTCACGATCAGCTATCAATTATGTCAACGGTGCAACCAGTCGCTTAGCTGGAATTCTGTCGGGTGTGTTTGTTGCTCTTGTTCTTCTCTTCTTCGCTCCTTATGCAAAATATATCCCCAGTCCTTGTCTTGCTGGAGTACTAATTGTGACAGGATTTAATTTAATCGATCGAAAGGAAATCAAGAAGGTCGTTAAATCAGGCCTTTTATCCTCAGATTCGATTGCCATGTGGGTAACCTGTGTCTTAGTTATTATCTTACTTAACCTTGATTATGCAATTTATGCAGGAATTGTCCTATCTATTGTCTTGTACCTAAAAGACACCAATAAAGCTCCCCTCAAGCTTCTTATTCCAGCCCAGGGGCCTGATTCTCAAGTTATTGAACAAGAAATTGAATCAATCAAAGAACAGGTTGATGTCCTAATTATCCAACCAGAAGGAAATCTTTACTTTGGTGCGGCTTCTGATCTGGGAGAGAAACTCGAAAGTTTAGTTAGAAAATCCAAGGTTTTTATTTTAAGAATGAAGTATGTTACGACGATTGATTTAACGTCACTCAGTGCTTTGAAAGTTTTTATCAGGAATGTAAGAGAGGCTGGTGGCATCCTGATCATCAGCGGTGTAAAGGCAGATCTTGACTTAATCCTGAAGAAGTCAAATCTTGATTCGGATGTAGGCATTGAAAATATCTTTATGTCGGAGAATGAGATTTTCGCTTCCACCACTAATGCCTTAGAAAGAGCAAGAGCTGTTCTAAATTGTGAAACTAGTGAGAAGTCAGCAGCCTGTACAATTATTAATTCTGTTTCAGCAGTTGCGAACCCAAGTTCTTTCTAGAAAATAATTACACATCAATTCCCGTGTCCAAGTTTCTGAGGCCGATATAACTTACTTTAAGCACAAAAGGCAAGCAAACCTGGAGCTTCCCTTTTGTGTTTTGAATAAAGGACCTGTTTTTCGTGGTACCAATCATGGTATAATTGAATTAAAATAGTAAAATTAGTAAAAGGTGGGTGTTTAATATGACTGATTCCAATATGTTGAAGGTGCTTCTTTATTCCGATGGTACACAGCATTCCTTTTCGGCGGCTGTTTATGCGGCCAACTTATTTTATAGTATACCTAATATGCAGTTAACAGTCTTGCATGTCCAAGAAGGTGTAAATGGCACTATGGGGGAAGCGGTTGATTGGACAGAAGCCAGAGAGGCTAACCCTGACTTGGACTGGGTGAAACATCTAATGGGTGAAGCTGATTCAGACAAAATCAAGAAATATTCTGAGATACTCGCCAAAACTAATGAAATATTTACAGATCGAGGTCACAAAGTCAATCAGCAGGTAATATATTCTGGTTCGAGTATTCCCGATACTGTTAAGGCAATTCTTGGTTATGCATCAAAAAATGACTTCGGGTTAATAATTATGGGCACGCGAGGGCTAACTAGTTTAAAAGGTTTGATTCACGGCAGTTTAGCGCATACCATGATTAGCAAATCGACGATACCAGTGTTATTAATTAAGAAACTCCCTCAAGAGTTTATTGATCGGTATTGCGTAGCCGCTGATGCAGAAGGCCATTGTTACTTGCCTAAAATTGCCGAGTGATCACTTTTGTTAGGCAACAGTTGTAACTGACGAATTTCGGTGGGGAAGATTTAGCCTAGAGAGAAAATATATTATCTCTCTAGGCTTCAGTAGGTTCTGAATTTATGCTATAATCACTCTAACATTATCTTTGAAGGAGGTATTGATATGAACGATTTTAAGGTGCTTCTCTATTCGGATGGATCGCATCAGGCTTTTTCTGCTGCCGTTTACACGGCCACTCTATTGAAGAATATGCCTAATATGCGTTTAACTGTTGTGCAGGTGCACGAGCATGATGAAGTTGCTAAAGATACAGAATATAGTTGGATTAATACTTGGCCAGTTAGTCCTACCTCGGAATGGATGAAACACGTGCTCGATGACTCAGATACGGAAACTACAAATGAGTATCATAAAATACTTACCAAAACTAACGAAATATTTTCCAAAAACGCACGTAACGTCGCTCATCAAGACTTATACGCTAATGCTGAAATAGCTGACACGGTAAATGTAATTCTTGCTTATGCAAAGAAAAATTCATTTGAATTGATTGTTATGGGTACGCGGGGGTTATCAAGTTTAAAAGGATTGATTTTTGGAAGTTTAGCTCACACTGTACTTAACAAGTCTGCTATACCAGTGTTATTAATTAAGAAACTCCCTCAAACTTTTATCGAAAGTTACTTGTCGGGCACTGTCTAAAGTTGTTTTTGAGTACATACTCTTACAACCCCTTGCTACGAAAATGGAATATTGGAACTAAGATACTCCCTCTTAAGAACTTATAGAGCAGAAGTTAGCGACGATTCCAGGCTTAAAGAGTGCCTGAAGAGTTGATTTGCGCCCGGCTATGTTTAAGACATAGACCGGGCGTTCTATATTCTGATCGATATGAATGCTGAATTACTATGTTCCACGTCAAGGGGAGAGCGAAGGCGGATAAACTTCAGCAGATTTTGGTCCAAGAATGTTATTGTCAGAGTCAAGGAGATAAGAACAGTTTATACTCTGTTAATAAACTGTTTAGGGAAAGTTAAGAGCAATAGGATAGACTAGAGATCAGGAAGCTTCCAGAAACTAGTTAAGGAGATGAAGGAATGAAATTCAATAAGAAAACTGCCATGCTCGTAAGTTTTACGCTGGGAACCCTCTTGGTAGCAACAACTGCCCTAGCAGACATTGCGAGCAAGAGTGGGTATGACCAGTTGAAGGATGCTCTTAAAGTAACGGCTCAACAGTGCAGCGAGAAATTTGACAGTTACACAATGGATTTATCGATTGAGGTAAAGGACAATGGGAAAACGCTGGAGTCAAGCGATTCTACTCAGAAATACGACAGAAGTAAGCCTGCTAGCGAAAACATCAATTCAGGGAGTGGAAATCAAAACAACGGAGCCAAGCAATACAGCTATTCGGATAAAACGTCAATGATCAGTTGGCAGGATAATGATCCGACTTACTATGTGTCGGAGTATACCAATCCCGAGGAAAGACAGGCAGGATTCTTCTCCAATCCTTTTAAGGAAAGCAGTGCGGATGATTTTGAAAAAATAGCTGACGCAGTCGTGGGGAGTTTGAAAGACCAAGTGGTAGTCACGGAAAATTCGGATGGCAGTCTTGGGCTTGCCGGCTCTCTGACTGAGGTGCAAATCCCAGCCTTGGTTAATGCTGTGGTCTCGTTACAACTGAAACAACAGTTTAATGGAAATCGGAAAGATATGCCTCATCTCACCAAGGATGTTTTTGTTAAAGAAGTAAAGGGTACAGCGAAAGTTAATAAAGATGGCGTGATGGAGAGCATCTTAGGGACCGCAGTGCTGTCTGGGAAGGATGAGCAAGGAACAGTTCATGAGGTATCGGTTGAGGCTTTAGCTACGCTATCGGAGATAAACTCTACCACGGTCACGAAACCGGATCTTACAGGGAAGAAAGTTGTTGAGAATATCACCAATGAAAATCCATCATCTGAAATGTCTAATCCGGAGAAGTTTATGGGCAAATTTAAAAACGACATCCTAATCGAAAAAGACAACAAGTTTGTCAAAGTCGGCGAGAGGTTTGTCGAGATCACACAGATCGATAATAAGACGGCGGCGGGTCGGTATTATGAGGTGTATAAGCCGGGGTTTGAAGAATACGCCACAGCGCAACGAGATTTCAAATTTGCTGCCAAGAAGTCAGAACAGCAAGGTAATCCAATTTATGATATCACGACGGAATCCATGAATACGGGGAAGGGGATCATATACTTTGATCAAAATGGAGGAAAAATAAATTTTAATATAAATCCTTTATCCAACGGTGGCCTTCAGTTTGATTCAAATTTCAGTCCGGATCTCGACTAATTCTATTTAGAAATCAATAGGTAGATAGGTCACTGCCGGATTAATTCCGGCAGTCGCCTTATCTCACTAGGGAGGCAAGGCATGGAAAAAATTATTGAAATTAAGAACTTGACCAAATTATATGGCAATGGCCGAGGAATTAAGGATATTAACTTGGACATCTTTCAAGGGGATATCTTTGGTTTTCTCGGACCAAACGGGGCAGGGAAAACGACCGCTATGAAAATAATGACAGGACTTATTCGACCGGAGTGTGGGGATGTAACAATCTTCGGCCATAGTGTCACGGAAGAGTATGAATTGGCCATGGAAAAGGTGGGTTGTCTGATTGAAACCGCAGAGTCATACTCTTATCTTAGTGCCTTTGATAACTTGAAGCAATTGGCTCGCTACTACCCTGATGTGGATCATAAACGGATTGATGAGGTCCTTGAGCTTACAGGAATGATCAAGTACAAGCATGAAAAACCCAAAAAGTTCTCTCTAGGGATGAAACAGCGCTTAGGTTTAGCGGCAGCTGTTTTATCCCGACCCAAGGTCGTTATTCTTGATGAACCCCTGAATGGTCTTGATGTTGAGGGAATGATTGCTATTCGCAAGCTGATCCAGCATTTAGCGGAGCAGGAGCAGACCACATTTTTCATCTCCAGTCATCTGATTCATGACGTCGAGCTGACCTGTACTCGCATCGGGGTGATCTATGACGGAAAAATGCTCAATGTCGAGAGTACACCAAACATTTTAAAAAACTATGCGACCCTTGAGAATTATTTTGTAAGTGAGGTAGAGAGAAATGGCCGTGTTTCAAGCTGCGCTAGTTAATGAAATCGAAAAGCTCTATAAAAAGAAAAAAGCCTTGGTGGCCGTTTTGCTTGCTCTCGCCGTGATTGTGATTGGGCAGCTGGCTATTGTTGGGGTGAGAAGCGGCTTTGGACTCAGGGGGGCAGGAAGTGTTGAGTTTCCTATGCTCGTGCTGTCGGTAGTTGTCAACACTATTCTGCCGCTTTTTACGGCTTTAGTTGCGATTGATAGTTTCTCAGGAGAGTTTTCTCAGAATAGTATGCGCATCACCTTAACTCGGCCTGTGAGCCGATTTAAGATCTTTACCGCCAAAATCACGGCTATCGCTTTATTTATCTTGGCTATGCTCTTCTTGCTACTCTTCTTTTCAATGTTGGCGGGGTTTATCTTTAATACTAATTCGGCTACCTGGGTTTCCGTGTTCCAGACAGTCTTCTCCTATATCGTGAGCTTGCTGCCAATGCTCGTTTTGGCTTTAGGGGTTGTCCTGTTAGCGAATACCTTTAAGAATGGAATATCCGTCTTTTTTGTAGCTATCTTGCTCTTTATTGGTTTAAAAGTGCTGGGAGTACTCTTTTCTCAGTATTCAAGTTTGTTCATGACGACGCAACTTGACTGGTATAATTTGTTCCTGATCAACTCTTTTCCACTGGGAAAAATTATCCGCCAGTTCTTGATAATGCTAGGATCTTGTATAATGTTATTTACAGCAGGGTTTTACTTATTTGATAAAAAGGAATTTTAGGGTGACGTTATGAACCTCAAAAAACGTTTGATAGTAGCTAACGCTTCGACAGTAGTTATACCCATTGTGATTACTGTCCTAATTGCTGTGGCTTTTCTTTTTGTTTTCAGTAAAATATTGGGTAATGATATATCGTTTGAAAACTACCAAAGGTTGTCGCAGATCAAGTTTGAGCTCCAAAATACTGAAACGAGTGTTTTACAGCGCACTCCTGAGTTAGTAGAAGAAGAGGACTTTCAAAAGCATCTCCAGGAACAGCTGGCCAGAATTAAGGGAAAGCTCATGATAATTAAAGAGCAAAGAGTGATCTTTTCCTCACAGGATTTCAGTAAAATTGATGTAGCCAAGGCTTTGGAGGCAGGGAATATGAAGGGGGGAAGCGAACCAGTTGTTATAGGAGATGTTTCCTTTAACGTTCAATCGATTGATCTCAAGTTTAAGGATGGCTCTCAGGGGAGCGTGTTGCTACTTGCTCCTGTGGATCAATCGTCAACGAACCTTACAACGTTCCTCGTGCTACTTGGTGTTTCGTTCGTCCTAACCTTTATGCTCTGCAATATCGTTGTTTCCTACCAATTATCCCGGAGTATTTTAAAGCCGCTTCATAATCTGCAAAGTGCGGCCGCAGAAATTAGCCGAGGGAATCTTGATCACCCAATTGCTGAAGAAGGGGATCAAGAGATTCAAGCGTTGTGTCGTGATCTTGAATTCATGCGCATCAAGCTCAAAGACTCAGTGCACACTCAGTTAAAGTATGAAGATAACCGCAAAATGCTGATTTCCAGTATTTCTCATGATTTGAAGACGCCTGTGACCTCAATTAAAGGGTACGTGGAAGGAATCTTAGATGGCATAGCCAATACGCCTGACAAAATAGAGCGGTATTTAAAGACCATTTCTTTAAAGGCCCACCAAGTCGACCAAATGATTGATGATTTACTACTTTATGCAAAGCTCGATTTAAATCAGATTCCCTTTGATTTTGAGAGAACGGACATTGAGGAGTATCTCTTGCTCTGCTTATTAGAGAGTGAACCTGAGTTAGAAAGCAATCATATTAAACTCTTGTTTACCAATGAGCTACTTCAAAAACAATATGTTCTGTTAGATCAAGTGAGAATGAAACGTGTGATTATGAACATCCTTGATAATTCTCGCAAATATATGAGTAACGATCAAGGTGAAATTAAAATTCTGCTGAGAGATACATTAGCCAGCATTATTATTGAACTGCGTGACAACGGTTTAGGAATCAGTGCCGGGGATTTGCCGTACATTTTTGATCGATTCTATCGGTCCGATCAGGCCCGAAGCAAAGGAAGCGGTTTAGGGCTAGCCATAGCAAAACAAATCATCGAAGGTCATAAAGGAAAAGTGTGGGCTATCAGTCACGAGGAGGTGGGGACCAGTATCATGATCTCGCTCAGTAAATTGTGATACTGGCAGCAATGAAAAAGAAAATCTTAATTATTGAAGATGATTCCAGTATCGCTGAATTACAGAAGGACTACCTTGAAGTTGCTGACTTCGAGGTCAACGTGTGTGCCAACGGCATTGAAGGCTTAAGAATGCTGCAAGAAAATGAAGTAGATTTACTGATTTTGGATATCATGCTTCCCGAGTTGGATGGCTTAGAAATCTTGCGGAGTATAAAAGAGGACAAAGATATTCCGGTTCTTTTAGTTTCTGCTAAAAAGGAAGAAATCGATAAGATTAAGGGGTTAAGCCTTGGCGCCGATGATTATATTACGAAACCCTTTAGTCCGGGTGAACTGGTCGCGAGAGTAAAAAGCCATTTGGAGAATTACGAGCGGCTAAAGCATCGCTTCAGCGAAGGCGCCAAGAAGAGGAAATTTTTGACGATTCGTGGCCTTAGAATAGACAAGGACTCCCAGAGAGTTTTTGTGCTTGATCAGGAAGTAAGTCTGGCCCAGAAAGAATTTGGCTTACTCTTGTACTTAGCGCAAAATCCTAACAGAGTGTTCGGGCGTGAAGAATTATACGAACGTGTCTGGGGTTTAGATGCTTTAGGGGACTCAGCAACCGTTACGGTACATATTGCCAGAGTGCGCGAGAAAATTGAAAGTGATCCGTCTAACCCCCAATACGTAGAAACGGTTTGGGGTGCAGGGTATCGGTTTAGGGTATAGATAATGAACAATAAACTATTATGTATCCAAACGGAAGAGGGCATTAGGATCTATTATTATAAACAAATCCCGCTGGATGCTAAGGGTCTAATCCTAATTAGTCACGGTTTTGGGGAACATTTAGGACTCTACGAGGAGTTTATGGATTTTTTGCTCAAGAACGGGTATGGCGTATTTGCCTACGACCATAGAGCGCATGGCCATTCTGAAGAAGAAAGAGGTCATATCGACCGATTTGAGTTTTATATTGAAGACATGGCGGTAGTGGTAAGATACTTGAAGCAAGAATATCAAGACCTACCGCTTTTTATGTTCGGCCACAGCATGGGAGGGTTAATTGCTTTCAATTACGGAATTCTACACCCAGAAGGTATTCAGGGTCAAATTTTCACAGGACCAGCCGTGGGAAGGCCGGTAGGGACCGGATTTATCCCTGAGAGCCTATTTAACTTGCTCGAACATTATTGGGCACGGGTGAAGATTTACTCCTTTTTAGCCCGAAAAGGCACAAGAAATAAGGTTTTCCGTGCCAAGCTTAAGAATGACCCTTACGTCCTTAAGTATGGGACCGTAGGATTCTATTGCGAATTTTTGAACCGTGGCATTGCCTCGGCTAAAGGTAAGGCTATGAGTTACCGTCTGCCGGTCCTTTTTCTGCATGGAAAAGCAGACAGGATCATTCCTTACCGCGCCTCAACGGAGATTTTTGCACAAATCTCTTCAGAGGATAAGACCTTGAAACTGTATGAGGGTTTGTACCATGAACTAGTGAGAGAGCCGGAACGGGAAGAGGTTTGGCAAGATATTTTAGCATGGTTAGAGTTGCGAAGAAAAATTCTGCTTAATTGACTCCAAATCAACGGTCAAGTTTGCTTGTACTTTACTAAATATGCTAAACTGCACGTAGGAAGAGGTTGAGTTCGCGTGCTAAAATGGCTATGGTGTAGCGGATCTATTTCATTTGCTGAAGAGACGTAACGCATAGGGCTCTGAGTGATCAGATCTGAAAGGTGGGAGAAATAATGGCAGTAAAGCTTAGTAAAGGGCAAAAAGTTGACCTCACAAAAAGCAATCCTGACTTGAAGGAAATTATTGTCGGTTTAGGCTGGGCCTCAAATCCAGCGGCTAATAGTAATGACTTCGACTTGGATGCTTCGGCCTTTTTGATAGGATCTGATGGTAAAGTAAAAGATGAAAATGATCTTGTCTTCTATAATAATCCTTCCGGTGGGCAGGGGTCTGTGAAGCACAGCGGGGACAGTAAGAAGGGTTCCGGCGAAAGTGATGACGAGCAAATTCACATTAATCTATCGGCAGTGCCTGCATATATTGAGAGAATTGCTATCACTATTACTATTAATGATGCCCAGCTGAAACGGCAAAGTTTTGGAGATATCAAAAATTCCTACGTGCGGATTCTTAATGCCACTACTAACGAATTACTTCTTAAATACGAGCTTGGTCAGGAATTTTCCATTGAAACGGCTATTGTAGCTGCCGAACTATATCGTCATGCCGGGGAGTGGAAATTCAACGCCATAGCGAGTGGATTCCAAGGCGGTTTAGGGGCTCTCTGTCGTAATTTCGGTCTGGAAGTTGAAGAAAACCAAAACTCATCGGGTTCAAACAGTTCTGGTAAGATTGACTATGGAAACAATAGAAATGCTGGTTCTAGAAACCTGGGGCCTGGAAGTTCTGCGGTACCTTATGGGCAAAATAGTGCCCAGTCTTATGGACAAAACAGCGCTCCGAGCTATAGTCGTCTGCCTGAACAAGGAGGCATGTCCTGCCCGCGTTGCCATTCGACTCAGGTGACCGCCGGTAAGAAAGGGTTTGGTATTGGCAAGGCTTTAGTAGGGGGCGTTCTGTTGGGCCCGGTAGGAATACTGGCCGGATTTATTGGGAGTAAAAACATGGAATTTGTTTGCTTAAGTTGTAAGGAACGCTGGAGTCCAGCTAGTAACACTAATACTGCTCAGTGGCTACAGAGGCAAACAGAGAGTGCACGTAATGTCGTAAGCAAATATATGGGGAAAGACCTTACAGAAGGTTTGGTAGCTGGTAGCGCTTTGGTAGCGATGGCTGACGGAATTATCGAACCTTCGGAAAGGGAGAAACTGATTGAATATTTCCGCACCAGCCAAGAAATGCGTGGAATTAATATTAATGAAGTAGATTCCCGATTTAACTACTTTGTCCAACGGATTCAGAATGATCAAATGCTCGGTAAAGCAGAAGCCTTGCGGGCTGTTGGTAAGCTCGCTGGCAAACCAGAAGCAGCCCGCTTAGTGGTTCGTTTATGCTGTGCGATTGGTTTTGCGGACGGAGAATTTTCTCCAGTAGAAAAGAAGGTGGTGGAGGAAATTTGCCGCGAGGTTCGCTTGGACCCGAAGGAATTTATTTTCTAAGAGAAGAGGTATAAGTAAAGCCCGCAGTCTTGGCGGGCTTTTTGTTGTTTAAATCTCTCTAATCCTGCTATAATCAATTAGATAGTTTCAATTAAGGAGTTTAAGAGCGGATGAATATCCAGATTTTCGGCATTAAGAAATGTTTTGATACCAAAAAAGCAGAACGTTATTTTAAAGAGAGAAAGATTAACTACCAATTTGTGGATTTGACCATGCTGGGCTTGAGCAAAGGAGAGTTACAAAGTGTGAAGGCTGCTGTAGGATTGAAGAATTTGGTTAATAGTGAAGCCAAGAATTATAAAAAGTTAAATATGGATCATATTATTTCTTCAGATGGTAGGGAAGAGATACTATTTAATAATCCTAGTCTTTATAAAACACCCATCGTTCGCAACGGTAAACAAGCGACTGTTGGCTATGAGCCGGATGTATGGGAGTCTTGGGAATAGTAAAGGCAAGTTTAACTGTTTACAGATCGGAAATAATGAAAAAAAGACTTTAGGCTATTAGACAACGGTAGTTACTGTGAAACTAATGAACGTTGCCTTGGTTTTAAGGAGTGAGATCATACGGAGACAAGGAAAGAAAACAGAGATGTCTTGAAACATACAGACAATATTTTTAAGGATATTCTCTCGCCTTTGAGCGAAAGGGGAGCGAGTTCCTATGTGTACTTCTATCGTATCCTTGGGTGCGATGATGAGCGGCAGTACTTAGCTGAGATCGCTAGTTTAGATGAAAAACTTAGAGCACTCGGCAACTATATTTGTTTTGACAAAACAATTCATATTACAACAGACGCATCGTTAATTGAGCAAGCCAGAAAATTGTTTGAGCAAGTTCCGCTCAGGGATTTTAGCAATGGAGCACTCTTGAATGTACTGGAATCACAAGGCTACTTTTCGGTAACCTCAGACAGCAAAGTCAACCAAACAATCAAAGATGCTTTTGGCATAATACTTAATCTATATCTGATCAATGAACGAGCGGTTAATTTAAGTATCGTCATAAACTTTATTACGAAAGTTTTGTTGTGGTTCGTAGATTATGGCAAGCAAATTGGTAAGAAATCTCTTTATAATCCCAAGATAATTTATTGGGGAAGTCCTAAAATACACGAAATTTATTTTCTTATCCTTATGTCCCTCATAGGCTGCGATGTGCTTGTGCTTAATACGTCGTTTAAAGACAGCTTTGCTCAAGTCGATAAGCAAAATGATTTTTCTTTATTAATTAAAAAAGCTCAAGAACTACCCATCGGTGTTTTCCCCACGAAACAATTGGCAGAGGAAGCGCAGATTGGTGGAGAAGCGCAGACCGGAATTAAGCGGATTCCCAGTCCAGAGCCTGGCAACGAAAAAAACCAGCGGATACCTCAAAACTCAAGCTTGTTAAATGATCCTATTATTGTTGTAAAATTAAAGAGAACTGAAACAATATTGGCAGAAATTCTTGTTCCTTTGAACAAACGAAGTGGTTATGTTGGGGAACCCTATCCTATTCTTCCGACCTATTTTGTGCGTTATATTGGTGTTCCTAGCTCCTCTGATGACTGGGAGGCGGAATATTACAACAGTCTTTATAATCTTGACAAAACGTTGCAAATATCGGGTGTTTATCTTAAGTTTCCAGAGGGTATCCCGGCTCCGAGTGCAACAGAGACTGCTTTAATTCCCCCTAAGCTTATTACTTATCCGTACAAAGATCCGATGGAGATTTTACAACAAATTCTTCAGACCAAGATCCTTCCCCGGACGTATGATGAGCTGCTGGACAACACGATCAGAAAAGCATTTGCTGACATCGTCGATCTTTTTGCAGAGAAAAGCAGTAATTGTAATTCATCGATAGTCTTGAATTTCTCTCTAAAGCTTGTTACTTGGTTAAATAGATACCTGCCCAAGCTATTTGTTAAAAGCAATAGTCAGAAGAAGTCCGGTCGGGAAGGGTTTAATTATGAGTATAATCCCAAAATTATTTTCTATGGTACGATCAAATCCCATGAAATCTACTTGCTCTACGCTTTCCATAAGCTGGGTTGTGATGTTCTTTTTGTCCATCCCAATGAAGAGGGAGACAAACTATTTCAAAATTTCGACAAAAATAATCAAGTGACCCATCTTATTAAAAATAATCGCAGCGTACCTTTAGTTTCCTTTCCAGAGGCAGAACAGTTGATTCGCAAAAGCACAATAGCCTATAATGCCTCCAAGGAAATTGAAGAAGTGATCTATAGCGAAGAGGTCGGTCTTTTTAAACCGTGGCAGTTTGAAAGTTACTCTACCCAACCTATAACTCTTAAAACTACGTATGATGAACTTAAAATACTTTGGCGGGAACCTGCTAAACTTCGCCCAGAGTTTAAAGTTCAAAACAAAAAAGTATATGTTCCGAACTTATTTGCAAAGATTAATGGAGTTAGCGAGGAACTTGATACTTATTGGCAAGATCTTAAAGCATTTTCGACTGCGCCTAATACCAAGCTGATTGGAAATGTTCCTTTTGCTAAAATAAGTTACACCAAGCAGGAGCTTTATCAGACGGACTATTTACTGAACGAACAGGGTTTCTTTGATGTACCTAAAGTAATGAAAAGTCGGCACTATAAATTCGGCTACTTAAAAGGGCACTTACAGCATTTCCTGGTCGTTAAGATTAATGAACTCTTATGCTCTGGAATGTTCTTGGCGACGGTCGATGAGAAATTTAAGCTTAAGATAATCATGACCATCCTGACCATGGACGATTCTTTGTTAAAGCTCATTGAAGTCTTTGATTATCCGCAAGAGATTCCTAAAGTGATTGTCTACGACAATGAAAAAGAAACCTTCACTGAAGACGATGCCATTTTACTGGCTTATTTTAATCTCATTGGTCTCGACGTTGTTATCTTTACACCAACAAATTACCAAACTATTGAGCAGCAGATCAAGCCGAGTCTTTTAGAGGTTCATCAGTTACCGTTAGTAAAATACGATCTTGCTCTTCCGTCCTTAAACAGCATTTCAGCGGCTTTACCTAATAAGTCTGGGCTTTTGTCCCGGTTCTTTAATCTTCGCTGAGAGGGTTGCGAGACACTTGTGTAGCCTCTCTTCTCTCTTTCATAGGGCCTTATCCCTCCTGGAAAGAAGGCAGGGTGCCCTGCTAATTAAAAAACTATTTTTTGAAAAGGGGAATATAAATGGAAATTCAAGGTTTTACATCGACATTAACTGAGGATAAAAGCTTAGTTCCGGCACCTATTCCGGAGTTTGATCTCGAAAAGAAGAAAAGCGAAGTTATGGCTAAGGTGCAGGAAAGCCCTGAGGTGCGCAGTATTGTCCGCCAGATTAATGTCGAAGATGTGAGCTCGATTATGACGTTTGGCAAGAATACGGCAGAAGAGGTTTCGCGGTTTTCGGATGCCATACTTCACTCTATGCAATCGACAAAGGTTGAGGATTCAGGAGAACTTCTCATTCAGCTCAATAAAATCATGGATAAATTCGATATTAAGGATTTTGAAGCTAAGAAACCAGGATTTCTGGAAAAAGTATTTTCTAAAGCGAAAAATTCGGTCGAGGCACTTTTCCAAAAATACAACTCTATGGGTGATGAAGTTGATAAAGTATTTGTTACGTTGAAGAAGTATGAAGCAGAAATTAATATTGCCAATAAGCATTTGGAAGATATGTTTATTAAAAATACGGAATATTATGAGCAGTTAGGCCAATATATCTACGCGGGTCAAGTTGTACTTGCAGAACTTAAGAATAATATCATCCCGACAGCTCAAGCTAAAGCTGATCAGACGGGCAATCGACTTGATCAGATGAATGTCAATAACCTAGTGCAGGTTCAAGATATTATGGAACAACGCATTTATGATCTTCAACTTGCTGAAAATGTTGCTGTCCAAAGTATGCCGACCATCAAATCTATTGAATATGGTAATTACAACTTGGTTCGTAAGATTAATTCTGCCTTTGTAATTACGATGCCAATTTTTAAACAATGCTTAGTTCAAGCGATTATGTTGAAGCGTCAATCTGTGCAAGCAAAAGCAATGAGTGCGCTAGATGAGAAAACAAATGAACTTTTACTCCGGAATGCTGAAAACACGGCACTGCAATCAAAAATGGTGGCTAAACTTGCCTCGGGTAGTTCCGTCAGTATTGAGACCTTGGAAAAATCATGGCAGACGATCGTCAAGGGCATCGAGGAAACAAAAGTTATTCAAGAAGAAATGAGACAAAAACGCATCGATGGGACAAAGAGGTTAGAGGTCCTTAAGCAAGATTTTGTTAACCGTGGAATCATACGCTAGCGGAAAGCGCACGGTGAAGATACTCGAACCGAAAAGCCTTGTAGTCGTCACCTCAGAGTCTGCAACGGCATTAAGCGGGGCCATCGTTAGGGTGGCCATACCTGCGATAGCTAAGGAAGCTAAAAATTTTATAGCCTTTCTCATGCAGTCAATTCTTCTTCTTCTTCTTTGAATAGTAGGAGTGATTTCTGGTCCTAAAGGGTTATCAGAGAATCGGTTCAATCAGAACAGTCATAGGCACCCATTTATTCCTATTTATGTATATTTTCCATATTGTTGCTTATATCTTTCCTGATCTGACTTTCAGCTCATTTTGAACTAATGTTATGATCTGCAAACATATTGCAAATGCAATTTGAAATATATTAGTGTGTCCTATAAAAAGTTACGTAAAGCGCCAGCATTTATCAAAAAGAACGCTGGCGCTAAAAACTGTCTAAATATATCATAAACTACTTTACTCAATAGAGTAGTTTATGATATATTTGTGTAAGGGAGGTGTTCCATATGGAAATAGACAAAGAGACTATAAAAGGCTATGTAGAAAGTATCATACTTAGCTTGTTGAAAAACGAGGATTTATACGGCTATGAAATCGCAAAACGAGTTCGAAATATCAGTAAAGATACTTTCGAGATTAAAGAGGGAACGCTTTATGTCGTACTAAAGCGACTTGAAAATCAAAACTTATTATCGCCCTATTGGGATGACACTGAACGCGGCGGTGGAAGACGAAGATATTATAAAATCACGGATGATGGAATCGAGTATCTACTTAGGAAAAAAGAAGAATGGGTATTTTTTAGAAATATCATGGATATCTTTTTCGAGGGGGTTTAGGGATGAACAAAATTGAGAAATACATCAACTTTATATGCAAAAATTCTAGAGGTAGCAAAAAGGAAATTGAAGATTTAAAGCAGGAAATGAGAAGCCATTTGACACAAACTGTCCAAGAGTTAATGGCTGATGGGAAAAACGAGCAAGAAAGTGTTGAACTTGCCATAAGTAGGTTTGGTGAGAAAAATCAAATACAAGATGAATTAGCAAATGTGTTTAGGATTCAAAAGAAATTTGGAAACATTATGTTGGCTGTAGCATTAATTTTCTTCGTAGCTGGTGTAAGTTTTTTAATTGCATTTAGGGTCACTGAGAATAATTTACTAAAACGAGGCAATGACCTTTCTTTTCAAACACAAATGATAACCAGGGCAGCTAAAACAAATGATCTGAAGTTGTTAGACCAAACTATAAAAAAAATATTTGTAGAAACTAACAAAAATCAAATAGCTTATGTGACACTTGTCCAGTTACCCAATGATTTTGATATTGAAAATCCACCTGGTCCATCTAATACGCTACCGATGTATGCAGGGAAAATAGAGTATCAATATCCTGAAAATATAAAGAAGGTTAATAATTCTGGTGGAGAATTATTTATCTCTGGAAATGAAAAAAAATATTTTGAAATAGGTATGAAACAATATTCCAATTCCAATCAATATGCAATTTTTCAACCAATTGGAGTAGGTTTTATTATGATATATTGGGTTTTATTTGGAATATGGGCAACGATAAATGCTTATCACACAAAACGTTTGAATGTAGCATGGGGAATAATATTCTTTGTTTTAAATGCAGTGGGATATTTACTTCACAAAATTTATTACTGGTTCAAAGTAGACAGAGTGGCATAAGAACAAGGGGGAGGAGTCTATATCGAAAGACTAGATTTTTTAGTAACAGTCATCTGCTTCTCTGTTTTAGGTTATGTTTTATGTTACATTACTCTTTCATTTAATTATAAAATCAAAAACTCGAAAACTCAAAAACGGATTTAAAGTGCAAATAGGAAGACGAAGAATCTCATAACAAAGAGCAGTTTCTCCATAAGGAAAAGCTGCCCTTTGTTCCGTTGAGTCCTATAATTAGCTTGTCGGACCCAAAGTAAATAAAAATAGGCTTAAGAGCAGTGTTTATTTTAGGTGCTTGTACCAAAAATAGGACTTTTATACAGGGATTTATACTATAATGTGAATGTGTAGTTATGGTATTTGGAATTAATCAAATATTAAGGAGGAAGATTTTATGTCCAGTAGAATTGTAACGAAGTATTTTGGCGGAAATGGAGGTGGCCAATTTCCGGAACATGTTAATATCAAGACGATTGGTATTAACTGTGGTGCATTTATAGACCAGATAAGAATCAATGGACATGTATATGGCGGAGACGGGGGATCTAAGATGGAAGATATCACCTTATCTAGCGGTGATTACATTTCAAATCTTGAAATTCGCTGTGGTCAATTTATTGATAACTTAAAATTTACTTTTAATAATAAAGTCACATATGGTGGTGGTGGTGGGGGGGGCTCCCCAATTACCCTGAATAAAATTAGAGTGATTTCAATCGCCGGAAGAGCTGGTCAATATGTTGATCAGCTTGCCATCAAGTATGTTGAGAACTATGAGCCGTCGAGTATTATAGATAAAAATGCTAAATTTATTTTGAATTTTTTTGCGCCAGACACCCAAACCATTGAATACAAAGAAACTGAAAAAAGAACCTTAGATTTTTATCAGCTTGTCACAGAGAAAATGATGGAAACAAAAATGAGCAGTAGTGTCGAGGCTGAATATGGTGCTAAAATATCTGCTTCTCTCGAAATCGGTTTTAAAGATACTGAAACAAAAACTATTTCTAGTACTATAGAAGATATTCTAAAAAAGTCCGAGACAATGACTACTACAGTTGATGATAACCATATAGCTATTCAGCTTATGAGTGGTACTTTGATGCAGGGAGATGACGGTAGTTATTGGGTGATGCCGGGAGACCCTCAAACTTTTAAAACTATAACCATTAAATTAACCGATTTGTACTCAGTGAATAACTGTTATGACATGACGCAAACCCTTGCTCTTCAAATGACAGGTATTTCTAAATATAAGACAACCAATTACGGTTTTGATTACTATACCGGTATACCTTCATAACCGAGGTCTTCTTTACTTTAATTAAAAAGTTTTGGTTTTGATAGACTATGAACTAAATGTCTTAATAACGTATCTAAATAATTAGAGTTTATTAGCTCCGGCGTTCCTTATCGATAGAATGTACATAGAAGAGTAGACTTAGTTTTGTTTGGGGGCATCGCGAAACGTGATGCTCTTTTTGTTTCAAAAGGCTAAAAACCGATTCTGCCGGAAACATCGAACCGGACAAAGAAAATGGTACAAAGCGAATTGACGGTGCTGTTGATGTTTAATAGCGTTTAAATCAAAAGCTGAGGATCGAAAAAAATAGAGCATGGATTCATAATAACAAGCCTCCAAATGTAAACAGCCCACAATAGAAGAAACACCTCGTAAATTTGTTCTCACAAGCATCCCTACAACAATGACGACAAACTAAGAAAAAGTTTCCTTTCGCTTGAAGCAACATTGAAAGCGTTGTAAAATGGTATCGATAAGCTTGAACATATGTCGTTGTCCTTCCTTGTGTTTTTTTGTACTCGGCGTTACGGCTCGCTACCACTCACCGTTTCGCGTAGGGTCATGGAACTTCCGTTTTCTTGTAAATCCAGCATATACCCTTAAATTCAAGGGGTTCTGAGGATTTACTTTACATTACGTCGAACTTTACATTAGTAGCCCGTTAGTTAAATAAATTTGTTGTCTGTTATTATTGAGTATCTTCGTCGCTTTTGTACTCCAAAATATCACCTGGCTGACAATCCAAAGTCTTACATATCGCTTCTAATGTTGAAAAACGAACCGCTTTTGCTTTCCCATTTTTCAGTATAGAAAGATTCGCCATAGTAATTCCAACCCTCTTCGAAAGCTCCGTTACGCTCATTTTTCGTTTTGCTAACATCACATCAATATTAATAATAACTGCCATATCCTCCACCTCAGACCGTCAAATCATTTTCTGGTTTTTGTATCCAGAATATTTTTTAATAACTTTTGAAGCACGTCCACAATAGCTGTGATAATACTTGTTGCTAAAATACCCATTAGACTTAATGATATAGGACCTGCTGGGTCATCTTAACACCTAATTTATTGTTTATTAATAAATAAATATCGATTTAGATTATATTATTATTGTTATATTCGGCAAAGCCTCCTGGTTTAAGTGAGTAACGCGTTGGCGAGAGAAAATTGAAATCCTCTCTCGCCAACGCATTTTGTTTTTTAGTTGAAGAGTGGGGAAGAAGATTAAAGCCTAACTGGAAACTATATTCAATAAAGTGTGTTCTTGACTACCGATTTTAGCAGGAGTATACTTTCAATAATCGATTGACCAAATATGAATAAATAGTCATATAACTTATTTTAAAGAAAGAAGGGCATATGTCAATTATGAGCAGGGACGAGAATATAGGGCGTAAGGATGTATCCAAACGAGTTGAGAGAGCACACCGTATTCTGGATGTAGCTGCTGCCTTGATTCTGCGCTGGGGATATAACAAGACCACCATCGACGATGTTGCCAGGGAGGCTGGGGTTGCAAAAGGCACCATTTATCTTCACTGGAGAACAAGGGAGGATCTGTTCAGGGCACTAATTAGACGTGAAAGAGTGGATATGGCTGAGGAAGTTAAGCAGAGCATTTCACAGGACCCCATGGGTGCAACGCTACGGGGGATCCTCAAACACTTGGCACTAGTGATTATGAAACGTCCTCTTATGAAGGCGCTCCTTTTGCGTGATTTGGATGTGATCGGGAAGCTGGCACATAGCGGGAACGATACTTTCGCCTATATGGAAAAGTTAACAGGCTTTAATTCGTATCTGGAAACGTTACGAGACCATGGATTGATAAGGGCGGATCTCAATTTGAAGGCGCAGATGTATATTTTTAATGCTATTTTTATGGGATTTTTTCTGACTATGCCCTTAATGCCGGAGGGGTTTACTCTTTCGGATGACGAAATTGCCGATTTAATGGCCGAGACGGTACACTGCACTCTTGAGGGAAACCTGTCTATCTCAGCCGATGATTTAAAGGCTGTTTCTCTGGCCTTTATGCAGTACCTAGATCATGCGGTGGCAGCTGCAAAAGAGCACTTGCAACAGGAATTACAATGATGATCGATAAAGAGAGGAGCGGTTGTTATGAGAAATGATCAAGAATTCCCTCTAATTCTGCCCCTGAATGATGCCTCTGCCACATTGGAACTGACTGGAGGGAAAGGAGCTTCGTTGGCTCGTTTGGCTGCGTCAGGGCTACCGGTGCCTCCTGGTTTTCATGTCACCACCACAGCCTATCGCTCCTTTGTGAACGAAAATGGGCTGCAAGAAAAGATTTTGGAAGCTGTTGCTTTGGTCTCAGCTGATCAACCTGCAACGTTCGACGAAGCATCACGCCAGATCAAAATGATTTTTGAAAACGGTGTAATGCCAGAGGAAGTTAAGCGGGCGATTCGTCAGGCATACGAGCGACTAGGTGATGGTAAGACCCCTGTGGCAGTACGTTCCTCTGCCACTGCCGAAGACTTGCCGGGGATGTCTTTTGCCGGTCAGCAGGACACCTATCTAAACATGTGCGGAGAAGAGATGGTGCTGGCGGCAGTCCAGCGTTGCTGGGCCTCGCTCTGGACGGCACGCGCCATTGACTACCGAGCCCGCTATAATATCCCGGAGGATGTTAGCCTGGCAGTTGTCATTCAAGAACTTGTGCCTGCCGATGCGGCTGGTATACTGTTCACCGCCAATCCATTGAGCGGGGCGCGCGATCAAGTAGTGATCAACGCGGCCTGGGGGCTGGGTGAGGCTATTGTTAGCGGTAAAGTTAACCCAGACACTATGGTAGTGGACAAGATCAGCTGGAAGGTTATTGAACAGCATATTAACGAGAAAAACGTGATGACCGTTCGTACCCCAGAGGGGACACACGAGGAAGCAGTGCCGGCTGATCGGCGCGCATTGCCAGTGCTCACTTCGGCACAGGCGGCTGAACTTACTCGCCTTGGTGTCAAGATCGAGAAGTTATATGGCCAGCCTATGGATATTGAATGGGTGCTCCACGGTGGCCACCTCTTCATCGTGCAAGCCCGCCCCATCACCACCCTGCACGGGAATAATTCGAAGAACTTAGAATGGAACGATAGTTTCGGTGGCGACTACCTCTGGACGAATGGCAACCTCGGTGAGGCTATTCCGGATGTTATGACACCCTGTACCTGGTCGCTCGTCCAGATCTTCATGGCCGACGCGATGGCGACATCGTCCGTTCCTCCTTACCTTGGGTATGGCAATGTCGGCGGTCGGTTCTACATGAACCTGAGCGTCGCCGCATCACTTGCGGCAACGTTTGGGGTGAACCGAAAGCGATTCGTCAAGTTGACAGAGGAAGTCTTCGGAAGGCTTCCAGAGGGTTTGGAGATACCGTTGATCCCCCTGAAGCGTTGGAGTGTGTTGCGTCGGTTGGTGCCGGTCGCCATCCGTGTTGTACGCAGGACGCGTGCCAACCAGAAGCGGCTACCTAATTTTTATGCTACAGCACAGGAGTGTTGCGAAAAACTGCGTGCCAGAATACAGACCACACCCAACGTCGAGGACCTCATTGTCCTATGGCAAAGCGAAGTGTTGCCTTTCTTTCATACTTGCTGTTACATGCTGGAAGCTGCCGGCAGGCAAGATGGAGGTGCGCTAGTCTCCGTTCGGCGTAATCTGCAGAAGATGGTGGGTGAAGCAGACACCAACACCTTGCTGACAGGGCTGGGCACTGGTACAAACCATCTTGCGAGCCTCGGACCACTAATTGGGCTTACGCAACTGGCACACGGCGAAATTGACCGTGCTACCTTTGCCCGGGAGTATGGTCACCGCAGCCCACATGAGTTCGAGGTCTCTGTTGCTCGTCCAGCCGAGGACACGGACTGGATTGACAAGCAGCTTGTTGGTTTAAATGAAGCCAAACAGGACGTCAACGAGCTTCTTCAACGCCAGAAGAGCGCGCGGGCAGTCGCCTGGGAGCGATTTCGAGCGCGTTATCCAAAGAAGGAAGCATCGGTAAGCAGTCAGATCGAACGTTGGTCGGCGGTAGCTCGCAACCGCGAAGTAGCGCGTACGGAAGTGATCCGGGTTTTCTGGGTACTACGCGCCTTTGTCCTCCGTGCAAGTGAACTAACCGGGCAGGGGGAGGATATCTTCTTCCTCTCCATAGACGAGATCTTGGCTCTTCTCAGTGGTGATGATGCCTGCGTCGCTAATATCCCAGACCGGCGTAAGACCTACGCTCATTATTGCACGCTGCCGCCGTACCCGGTGCTGATCCTCGGTCACTTCGACCCAACTGGGTGGGCTACTGATCCAGAGCGACGCAGTGATATATTTGACGCCCGAGGCACTAGCAAAGCAAAGAGCCAAGGGATTACTGGTTTTCCTGGTGCGGCTGGTATCGTGGAAGGACGTGCAAGAGTAATCTTCACAGTAGAAGATGGTGAGCAGTTGCAGCCTGGTGAAATCTTAGCAACAACTGTAACCAACGTTGGTTGGACGCCTCTCTTCCCGCGTGCTGCTGCAGTGGTGACTGATGTTGGAGCGCCCTTGTCACACGCCGCCATCGTAGCACGTGAGCTTGGTATACCCGCTGTAGTCGGCTGTGGCAATGCGACGATGCGTCTGCACACTGGTGACCTGGTACGAGTAAACGGTATGCTGGGCACGGTTGAAATATTGTCGGGTAAGGGGTAGATATTGAGGTTTGTGGAATATGGCGTTCATGGTAATAAGTGAGTAATGCGTTGGCTGAGAAGAGTAAAGTCGTCTTGCCAACGCATTTTGTACAATGAAGTAACATCCATACACGTGGAGACCTGTGTACTGCTCTATATCATAAAGATTATACGATAGGGGAAAAGGGCAAGAAGGTTACGGTTGAGGTTGGTATGAAAAAGTAGGTTTAATAATCTATTTATATTAAAGGCATCTGCCAATTGAACAGATTAACTCTTTATTTAGCGAAAATAGTAAGTGGAATAATCACTTCAAAAGGAGTGGATTATTATGGCAACAAATACTAGCAGGCACCTTTTGTCCATTCGAAGAACAAGAGAATCTGAGAAATGCTTTTAGCCATTTTGGAATGATTATTAGATATGGGTGAGTCCAATAAAACGGAAAATTGCTCCCAGGCCGCTGGCAGGGTATTTACTTTTGTGAATTTGACGGTCCTCGGACGCGTACCTGTTATGTGAAAATCATTATTTCTTCCAAAACTAGTAATTCAGAAAGAACGATGATTTTTTGCCCTTTTCTAAAACAGTAAATGAGAAAGGCATTCAAAACATTGAATAAATTTCATTGCTAGAGAAATAATAATCAAATCAAAAGGAGTGTTAAGATGACTACCGAAAATAATAAAAAAATGATTGAGAGTTTAACAGTATCGGAAGTTTCTAGCGTTTGGGCTGGATATTTGAAAGGTAGTTTAGAACAAATATTTTTAGAATATTATCTTGAGATCACGGAAGATGGCGAAATAAAGAAAATAGTAGAAAGGATGCTAAATCAATCGAGGTTAAGCATAGAGGAGACCAAAGCCATATTTATTAAAGAAAATATAGCTATTCCTTTAGGGTTTACTGAGGAGGACATAAGAGTTAAGGCACCTAAAATGTTCTCAGATACATTTATCTTGTTTTTTTGTAATGATTTAATACTGATTTCCCTTACCACTTTTGCTAGCGCAATAGCTGATTGCACTAGAAAAGATGTAAGAAATTATTTTCAAATGAGTTTAGAGTTTACTCTAAATATGCAGAATGATATTATTGACCTGATGTTATCTAAAGGGGTGCTTTTAAGATCACCTCAAATAGCTATAGATAATGTCATTGATTTTGTTGATGAAAAGAAATATCTTAGTGGATTTTTAGGTGATATAAGACCTATAAATGTAGCTGAAATCACTAACTTATCACGAATTATTCATAGGGCTCAATTTTCAAAGATGATTTTTTTAGCGTTCAGTAAAATAGCCAAATCAAAAGAGATTGGTCTATATTTTAGCAAAGGCAGAGACGAGATCCAAAAAGTATTAAACTTACTCCACGAAGTTCTTGATAAAGAAAATATTCCAGTATCGGCAGCAAGTGATTATGTGATATACGATATTGACATGTCTCCTTTTTCCGATAGAATGATGTTGTTTTTCACTAATATGTGTTTGGGAATATTCTGCTTTAACATGGTATCTCAAGCCATGACATCCAGTTTTAGGTCTGATATAGTTTTCAAACTAACTAAAATCATGAGTGATATGAAGCAGTTTTATGGGGAAGGTTTAAAATTGGCAATAAAAGAAGGATGGCTAGAAAGACCATACCAGTCTATAAATAGAGAGAAGTAATGAGTTGAGGTATGTTAATCAGGCTGCGAATATGCTCTCCCACTTTAACTTTAACATTGGGAGGGCTTTTATGAATCGCCCGATCGCTTATTAGATGATCGGGCCTATCGGATTTACTATGATGTTTGTTTCGGGTTTTTCCTATTCGTGTCACATCTAATCCTTGAGGCATGGATAGTGCCAGTCTGGTCATACGACTTCTCAAGATTGTATAATTAAAGACAAATTCCAATGAAGAAATATCTAATGCGTTGACTGAGAAGATAGAAATTCTCACACCAGCGCGTTTTGTTTTGAGTTGAAGAGTGGGATGAGGGTGGAGGATATAGAGGAGTGCAAACTTATTTCAAGCGGAGTCGTATATGGTTATGATAAGCCCTGTATCACATCTAAAACTTATTGATGTTACTTCTAAAGCCAGACAATTGATCAATGAGACGAGTGCCGCGTTTTCAAAATCTGAAGATTTGCTTACTGAAGGTATGTCAGCTGCTGAAAAAGCAATGTTTGTATCTCTTAGAGAAAATACAAGGGAGACAGGAGCATAAATTATGGATACTCAAAATCTAAAAGGTACTATCGGACTAACGCAGGCAATAGCTCTATATATCGGAGCCGTACTTGGCTCGGGTGTACTCATCGTACCTGGACTGGTGGCAGAGATTGCCGGTCCGGCTTCCTTACTAGCATGGGGGCTTATGACTTTGCTTGTATTACCTCTGGCACTGACCATGGGATTGCTATCGGCTAAGTTTCCAAATGCTGGCGGTGTTTCCCATTTTGTCACGTTAGCTTTCGGACCACAAGCAGGATCGCTTGTTGGCTGGTTTTTCCTTATGTCTGTACCGATTGGTGCCCCTGTGGCTGCACTGACAGGAGCTGGCTATATGACAGTTGCTATGGGCTGGGGTGACAGTGCGAGAGTGGCATTGGCAGCAGGAATGCTGGCAGTCGGGCTATTAACCAACCTTATCGGTATGAAGGTGGTGGGTCAAGTGCAGATTGCAGTTGTCCTTGCCATTCTTTCCTTTATTCTCACCTATCTTGGCGGCTGTGCAGCAGGAATCCGGCTACTAAAAGGCAAGTCGTTGGGGAGTGGGCATTTGCTGGCTGTCCTTTCTTTCAACAGCTGTTATTTTTCCGTTCGTCGGATGGGCAGTTCTATATCCACTGGTCATCATCGCTGGGTTCTGGATAACCAGATTGCTAAGGGACAAAAGCTCTATATATTATAAGTTCCATATTTAGAATTCTCAAAAGTCTTTATTTTTCGTTAGAAGATCAGAATGTTGGGACTGTTATTTAAGATTAAATATACAAGGGGGAGTAAACTATGCAATATCGAGAGTATATTAATGAAAGAGTTCACAGCCTTTATTGGAATGATGATTTGAACTGTGCGACAACATCATTACTGATTTTTTCGGAAATATATCATGTTAATTTGAACTCGCAAATTATTGATGCAGCAATTGGGATGCCTGGTGCAGGCCAGTATGGGGCACAGTGTGGGCTGGTTGCAGGAGCATTAATGTTTATTGGAATTCAAGGAAAAGAGAAGGGGCTAGAACCTAAGGATATAGTAAAGAAATGCAATAATTTTGCAAAGGGATTTGAAGACGAGTTTGGAAGTTTAAATTGTAGAGACCTAAGGCCAGAAGGATTTAAGCCAGACAATCCACCACATTTATGCGAAGAGATTACAAAAAAAGCAATTTTGTTCACGCTGAAATATCTAAGCTCAGATAGTGATGGCTCTAATTGAATGATGTGGAATGCTCCGTATTGAAGCATAAGGAGAAAGGATGCTTGCAAATGCAGACCATAGGGAGTTAATTGATAAATATAGCCGAGAAGGTTGGAGATTTATAACTGCTATTCCAACTGTCTTTAGTGGTCACGTTGTAATTAAGCAATTTGATTTGGTCTAATCTCCATCGTTACTGAACCCAAACATGCCATGTGGAGATATTAGTAAGGCCGGAACTGAAGTTATTTGCCAGATCGTTTGGACGGTCTGGCCTTTTTTATTCTTTTTTGGATTATTTTCACTGATCTTTAGAAGGAATTGAAGGAAAGATGTGGAATTGCTAAGTCGCAAGGTAGTGTGTTCATGTAATCTCAACACTTCTGACACTGGTAAAATTATAACTATATTGGGAGGGGTTCTCTGATTTAGAAATTCATTTCTAGGTGCCAGACCATGCGGGAGACTGTGCGTTCTTGCCCAGTTTTGCAGATATTGTTGTTGAAGTTTTTATGCATATTTTGTGCCTTGAGCGCAGCGAAAGGAATGGTTATAACTATGAAAAAAGTGTTATTATTATTGGCAAATGGATTTGAAACATTTGAAGCAGAATATAATTACATCTTGGAATTCATCGACTGCAATGGAAGTGGCGTTCATATTCTTAGAGAAATTGCTCTATAGATATGCCACTTTTCCAATACTAAATGTTGTGACATAATATGCTTATAAATAAGGAATAATGGAGGGATTAAAAAATGGGTAATCAATTGGAAGTTTCAGTTGACTTAACGAATCAGAAGGTTCAATTTACTGGGGTAGCAAGAGCAAATCCAGCAATTATTATTGACTGCCTACCCCCTCTAGGGGATGGACAAGGTTATACGCCGCTTGAATTGCTACTAATAAGTCTAGCCTCGTGTAGTGGAACTACGGTTTTGACGTTGCTTAGAAAGATGAGAAAGAACATCTCTGGGCTTAAGGTT
>JARLHV010000012.1 GCA_031292055.1 Desulfosporosinus sp. | reverse complement strand
CAGAGGTTAGATAGTCCACCGTTCCTTAGTTTTGCTGTTATCCAGAATATTTTTCAGTTCGTCAATTTCTGCATCTGACAACTCTTCTTCTTCCAAGGTATTCATCAAAAACAAATTCAATGACCCATCATAAACCTTTTTAAGGAAAGCATTCCTTTCATCGTTTCTATATTCTTTTTGAGATAAAAGAGGCCTACAAACATGCGGAGATGAACCCTGATCAATTGTTATCGCTTTTTTCTTAACTAACCTGCTGATGAGTGTGTAAATAGTTGTTGGACTCCATCCAATATTTAATCCCAAAATTTTGACGATTTCGCTGGATGTTATAGGAGATTTTTCCCATAATAGTTTCATAACTTGCCACTCAGAATCTGAAACTTTTGCTGTTTTTTTCATAATTTCACCAACCTCTACTGACGTAGTACAATTTACACTACACCAGTAGAGGATAGATGTCAATACCTTTGTATCCATATCCCCAGACAACCCAACTCGCAACACTCATGCAAAGCCGCCGAGTGTGCCTGGGACTTATATACTCTACTGCTCGATAAACTATCTTCTGATAAACCATTGCTTTCGCTCACTTTTTTCGTTATTGTATTAAGTGAGTTGGGTCTATCATGAGATTATTAAACCTTTCCCAACTTGCGATGGGGCTCGCTTTGCATAATGCTAATGGCTCCTACTGAAACTATCTCAGTAGGAGTTTTTTTGTGTTTTTTAAGGAGGAATAAGATTAAACAATGCAAAATTTAATAGTTATTGTTTTTGGCGGTGCTTTAGGAGCAATATCACGCTACGGTCTCGGCTTATGGGTATCCAGCAAATGGAGCCAGGGATTTCCTTTAGGTACTTTTATCATAAATATCACCGGAGCTTTTTTGTTAGGATTTCTGAATACACTATTTATACAAAGATTGACAATAAGCCCATTATGGCGGCTAGGTATTGGAATCGGTTTTTTAGGTGCGTATACAACATTTTCTACGTTTAGTTATGAGGTTGTAATGTTATTAGAAGGAGGCAGTTTACTAAACCGCAGGACTATATACTTTACTTAGTGTAAGCGTCGGTTTTGCAGGAGTTGCTCTGGGAGTTGGACTGGCCCGTATAATGCCAATCTAATAGTTTGGTGCAGGGTATCTTAAGAACTGGTTACTCAGAGGAGATTGTTAATTTGAAAATAACAAAGCAAAACATAACTGAAGCTTCCTGGGAATTATTGCAAAATGATGGCATCGAGAAGTTCAGTATGAGAAAACTGGCGACTCGATTGAATATTCAAGCTGCATCACTTTATTGGCACCTTAAAAGCAAACAGAGTTTATTTCAAACGCTCGCAAACGAAGTTTCAAAAGAAACTCTGCTATCCGTGGGGCTTGAAGGGAATTGGAAAGAGCAACTTAATGACTTCGCCATAAAAATGAGAAAGACTTTCAAAAAATACCCTTGTTCTGCGCAATTGATAATGAAAACTTTACCAACTGAACCGGAATATCTTTCTCTGATAAATACTTTGCTTAATATAATTGATCAAACAAATTTGAGTGATAGTGATAAATCAACTTCAATAATATGCTTAATTAACTATGCAATTTCGTTTGAAATAGATAAATATGAGCAAGATAAAATAAATATAATATTTAATAACGAAACTGAGACGGTCGAAGAATTATTTAAACTATCTATAGAACAGTTATTAGATAATAACTCCAATAACATTATTCAAAGAATGTATAATAACGAAAACTTTGAAGAATTTGGCTCGGATAAAATGTTAATTTCAGGTTTAAATATATTTTTTATGGGGATAGAACAGTTAATGGCTAAATAACAAGTTGCTCCAAACGTAGAAACTACTTTGACCCTTTGTGACAGCTATGCTGGGACCGGACAAAGTATTGAAAGAGGCGTTCACAAAGAACGTCTCTTTTTTGGTCCTATAGGCAACGATAACTTCTTAACGCAACCCTATTTATGGACGCACTAATATATTCCGAATTGTATTTGTAATATGTTTGCTGTGACAGACAACAACAACCTGAAAGTTGCTACGAAAGTTGAGTTAGTCAAACTTGGTGTGAAAAATGTTTTTGTTGTCGGCGCGATCAACCAAACTGTCGTTGACCACGTAAATTCCCTGGACAGTGTAATAACGTCTACTGTGCTCAAAGGGGCCGACCGCATTGGTACTCTCTTTTAACTTGTCATACTGTCAATTATAGGACGCAGTTGTTAAATTAAGGCACTTTCAGTGTAGAGGATATAAAGGATATGGAATAAATGTGTAGAATTTGATAGATAGACGAAAAAGATATTTAAAAGATGAGAGGAGATAATAAATGGAAAAAGCTAAAAAAACCTTAGCTTCCTTAGCTATTGCAGGTATGGTCCTAACATCTGTTCCATTTAATACCTATGCCGACACTGGTGTAACTACAGCGCGTCTTTGTGGTACTGACAGAGTCGGAACCGCCGTTGCCATTGCAGATGCAGGCTGGACGACCGCTGGCACGGCTATCTTGGCCCCAGCGGACGATGCTGATTTGGTAGATGCCTTATTGGCTGCACCCTTAGCAGGTAAGACAGATCCGATCTTGTTAACCGACAATAATACCTTGACACCTGCTACTCAAGCTGAATTACTCAAACTGGATGTAAAGAATGTCTTCGTGGTTGGATCCATCAGCCAAACTGTCATTGATCAATTAAATGCAATAGGTGGAGTTACTGCCACGATCCTCAACGGTTCAGATAGTATTTCAATAGCGACCAAAATTTCTGCTAAACTAATTAATCCTGCAGGCTCTTTCGTCGTAGGTTACGGGGCTTTAGCTGATGCCTTATCAATAGCTTCTTACGCTGCTGCTAACAATTACTCTATCTTAGTGGCAAACCCTGATGGAACACTACCAGCTTCAGAGATAGCTTACAAAGGTGCCACTACATACATCATTGGAGGACCTACTCTCGTGGCAGACATCCCTGGTACTACTCGTCTCTTTGGTACAGATCGTTTCGCTACGAATCTAACCGTCCTCAAAGCCTTAACCTATAAATATGACAACGTCTATGTTGCTAACGGCACAGACACTCACTTGGTTGACTCTATCGTCGCATTATCTCTTGCTGCTGAGTCATGTGCTCCTATTGTTCTCTGTGACACTAACGGTTCTACAGCAGCTTCTGACATCCATGCCAAACTGGCTGCGAATGCTGTAGTAACTGCTCTCGGTGGTGTAGCTGTTGTTCCTGATTCCATACGAACTGAGGTTGTCACTGGTGTAGCTAATTGCGAAACAACAGAAACGGCAACAAGTGTAATAATGAGCGATTTGACTATTAGTGGTCAAAAAGTTGGAACAGGGGCAAAAGTCACGCCGGCAGTTGGACTGGTGAATAGTCCGATCACAGTGTCGAGTAACATCAGCGGTGCAGCCACTGCTGATGGCAGTGTCACGTACCTGGTAAGCTTTTCAGACAATATCACAGCACAAGATTCTAACGAGGTCATCTTGGAGGCTACTGCCTTGAGTTCTCCTGTGATTATCGGCAACGATACCTTCACAGCATCTTACACTGTACCAGTGGATGCGAGTGGGAATGTTGAAGCGTTCTTTACTGCAAATGCTATTTCACGGAGTTTATTTAACGTTGTAATAAAAACTCCTTTCAGTAATAACGGGCCCCCCGTTCTATCCTCTGAAGGGAGTATTGAATGGGGGGCGCCTGGATCCCTGGTACTCAGCCCGGTATATGCTGCCAGTGATCCCGATTGTCTTAATTTTTCCACGCCCGATGCGCCGACTAGAGGCTGGGTGCCTGTAAGTGCTACTATATTGCCTGCGGATGGGTCTTCTACAGAATTGAGTGGACAACCCATTAAGTTTAGAATGACGGTGCCCAGTCCGCTCGCTGCTTCGTCTAATGTTAATGCCTTTTTTACTGATGACAACGGCACCCCTGTTGTCATGTCAGCTCCAGCGGGCGGAAGCGGAAGCGGCATCATATCTTCCCTCACTTATGTCGCAAATACCGATGACAATGGTCAAGCATTGGCGTACATCAATTCCAATTTGTCGCCAGATCAAAGTGGTACCACCGATTTAGAGGCAATTATGGCTGTAAGCATACAAGCTCAGCTTGTGAATCAAACTCAGCCCATATTTACTAGTGACTCAATTGATGCCAGCTACTTTCAGTGGAAACACCAGGTCTCAATCGGACCTAGTCGTTTTGCCAACAAAAGTAAACGCAGCATCTGATAAAGTCTGGACTGTCAAATTTCGTTCAGGTTTGGACGAGCAATTTAGCTTCTATATGAAATTTACAGCCTCTTGTCACGAATCTCAGTTTCTATGAGCTGCTAAAAACCAATTCAGCTCTATACTTCAGCAGATATAGTCCTTTTAATAAAAGCCTCACTATTGCTCGTTGAGTTGTAAACTGGTTTCTCAATCGCCTTACTAGAAATAATTGCATGATATTCGAT
>JARLHV010000152.1 GCA_031292055.1 Desulfosporosinus sp. | reverse complement strand
TTCAAGATCTACTTCCTCGCCTTCTTCTCTCAAAGTGTCCAAAACGCTCTTTTGGGCCAAACCGTGCAGCACCAATCGGGTTGAGTCTGCTTTAGGGTCACACCCTACGATCATGATATGCTTGCCCATTTCACCTAAACCCGCTGTCAAATTTTGCGTCGTGGTTGATTTGCCTATACCGCCTTTTCCATAAATAGCAACCTGTCTCATCATAATAAACCTCCTAATTTTTTAATAATTGCTTACTCCAAACCTTGCCCTTAAGCAGCTTTTTTCCAATGAATGACTCTATTCTCTAGTAAAATTAATAACTTATTGATGATTAGCCCAATTAGACCTACGATGATGATTGTGAAGAACAGTCCGGGAGTGTCATAGGCGATTTGGGCATTAACCGCTCTGCTTCCCAGCCCATATTTATCTCCAACCAGCATTTCCGTAACGATCCCAATAATAACTCCCATGGATAGTGAAACCCTTATCCCGACAAAAATTTGCGGCAAGGCATCAAAGATTACGACTCGTGAAAAGATTTGATACCAGCTTGCCCCCATTATTTTTGCAGCATTGACCCTTAATTTAGGGCTGTTTCCAACTCCTGCTGCAGAGTTTAAAATCACAATCGTAACGCACCCGAAAAATATGACGGCGATCCTGGACTCTTCACCCGTTCCAAAGATAAGCATGGCCAGCGGGAAGGTTAAAATCGGTGGAATTGATCTGAAAAAATCCAAAATACATTCAAAATATTGATAAACTTTTTCGTAGTATCCCAGTCCCAATCCGACAGGTATTCCCATAATAAGTGCCAATGACACGCCATAAACTACTCTGCGGAACGAATAAATCAAATCAATAAAGATTTTCTTTTCGGCAATCAGCCGGGCTCCTTCTTGAATAGTCTCAAAAGGTGTCGGTAAAAACATAGGATTCACCAAATGAAGAGAAGCTACTGCATACCAGCCGAAAATTAAGAGCGCAAAGGATAAAATACTCTTCCTGATTTCAACCCCACCCATAAGCAAGACCCTTCCTTGAATACAAATTAGTTAGCTCCTGTTTCGCTTCTTTAAACAACGAATTATCTAATCTGCATTGCCTCTTGGGGTTATCCGAATCAATCAACTTTTCCAGCACGACACTGGTTGGCTTCTCAGAAAGAAAACATATTCGCTCGGCAGTACACATTAAATGATCAAGGTCATGCGCGACTATAATGGCTGGTATGCTCATGCTTTTTAAAATTTCAGCCATTTTCTCCATAAGCCACAGACTGTTACTGTAATCCAAAGCTGAAAACGGTTCGTCAATCAACATCGCGATCGGATCTGAAATAAGCCCTCTTAAGATTGATATATACTGCTGCTGTCCTCCACTCAGCTGATAAGGATACTTGTCAAGATCGAATGGAATATTGCTAGTATCTAGCATGCAGTCTAACTTTTCTTGGATAGCCTTCCTCTTCATTTTTTTTAGGGAAAGGGGGAATAGGATGTTATCCTTTACAGTCAACCAAGGGAAGAGACTATTGCGATAATCCTGAAAAATATAGGCAATACTTTTCCGACCTGGCTTTTCACCAAATATCAATATTTCGCCTAAATCAGGTTTTACAATTCCTGCGATCATATTAAGCAGAGTAGTCTTTCCGCAACCGTTAGGGCCAAAAATTCCAACGACCTCTGACTCCTTTACCTGTAAATTAAAGTTTTCAAATATCAACTCGCTTTTCCCATCAGAAGTCTTAACTTTTTTGGTAACATTCTTAACATCAATCCCCCACATTCTCCTAGCACCTCCTAGCTAATCGTTTCTTCGGTCTACGGAGTATATTTGTATACCGACTTTGATAAATCAATTGGTTCGTTGATAATACCCTGATTTTTATATAAATCAGCAACCTTCATAAGTGCCTCAGCAGAAAATTCAGTTGACTTCAAAAATGAAGCATCTGGATAACTCGTAACAAACGGTTTTTGAGCATCCGGCAAATAATTGGCCATCATTTTCTTTGCTTCTTGCTGGTTGGAATTAATAAAATCTATCGCTTCATCAAGAGATTTGACTATTTTTTGGGCGGTATCAGGATTTTTAGTTACAAAGTCTTTGGTCATATTAAAACTTCCGAAAGGAAATGGCGACCCCATATATTTGGGTACAATGGCTCCTTCGTAAAGCAACTTGCCGATTCCCTTTTGAATTGTAGTCGTTACCGCCGGGTCAATAGTAAACATGGCATCTACAGTTCCAGACTCAAGTGCAGAAGGCGTCATTGCCGGAGCAACATTTTGAATTGTTACATCTTCAGCTGAGATACCGTTCTCTTTTAAAATCATTTCCAGCCATGCTTTATAGGCTATAGTCGGTAGTATTCCGATCTTTTTCCCTTTAAGATCCTTAATCGAACTGATTGAGGAATCCTTTTTCACCATAAGCATACTTAACGGATGCTTGTCATCTTCCATTATTGCAGTTGTGTAATATAAATCCGTTTTACTTCTCAGTTGCCCACTAAATGTGATTGGTAAAGCGGTATATCCGGCTACGTCCACTTTGCCTCCGCAGAGTGCATCCATTAAAGGTTGAGCTGTATCAAACATTTCCAATTCAACATCCAGTCCGTTTTTCTTGAACAGGCCCTGTTCCGCTGCAACAAATATTGGTAAGCTGATCCGCACCTGGGAATACCCAATTTTGACCTTTTGCGGAGCTGAAGTCTGTGTAGATTCAGAATTTTTCGTAGGATCAGCTGCCGGTGCAGCTTTGCTGTTCTGTCCACAACCCGTTGCTAAAACAAGTAAAAAACAAGAAATCAACGCAATATTGATTAAACGCAAATAATTTTTAGTCACCATAACTGAAGTTCCTCCCCTTACATCCCTGTTTCACTTCTTTACAGGTAGTCTAATTCCATTAATCACTTCGGTTATTACCGATTAACCGGCTTTTCAAGGGATAATCCATGCTAGGAGTCATATGTCTCTAACGATGACCACTTCGAAATAACGGCTATTCCGCTTCTGACAGCGTTTTTCGTTCCTTTCGTTTCTAATTTCAAATCTGCTTGAAGAAATGCCATCGCATCACCTCCCTTAAATTGATAGCTAATGAAAAAGACAAAGAGAGCCCTTAATTTTTATAATCAAGGGCTCTCTAAAACACACTTTTCCGCTCCAAATCATCAATAGATTCGGTGCCCGGTTATGAAGTTGTACTATTAGCAAAGATTTCTAGATCACTTTAACACTTAGGTTCTCTCACTCTAAACACTTTGTACAAATTCTAATTTCACTTGTAATTCTTAAATTCACACTAATCAAAAATGCTGACATCTAATCCCACACCAAGGAAGATTTCACTTTTTCCATTTTAGGAACTTGCACAATGTTCCCGCGCTCTCCTTAGCAACATAAAAAAAGTCGCCAGATATCTCTTGACATCTTGACGGCTTCGCTGCCGAAAATTTAACATCTGACGTTTGACTCCCAAATGTTTAATTAATGTTATTGACTATAGTAGCTTACAATTTGCCGTTTGTCACTATGTGAAATTATCCTTATTTGTTCAAAATCATTATACACCTTCTTCTTTCGCTCTATATTAAGTCATTACGCCATTTTACTCGATAATATGTATTTAACAAATGTTCCTTGATCTTCCGTGCACCGAACCCATCATCAGATTAATCTTATATCAGCCATCCGAGTAGAATTTATATCTGCCGCCCAGCCTTGCGGAGAATATATAACAACACTTACATCATTTATCCCCTCGACAACACTCGCCACTCCTTCTAAAGCACACCCAGTACTGGATCCTTACTATGATGCAATGTTCAAACTTCAATTCATCATGCATTGACCCCTCCTCCTTTCTGCATATACTGTACAATCCGGCAGATCATTCCCCAATTTATGTGTCATAGACCCCGCTGACACCAGTCCGGATTTTTCAGGAAAAACAATTTTCTTAAACAATGAGCTCCGCTGTCTGAAAGAGCATTGCAGTGCCGTATTAATGCATCCGGAAGTACCACTGTAACAGCAAAACCAAGTTCCAAACATGTCAACAGTATCCTTAGTCTTGTAATAAATAACCGCACCTAAGATTTCTGCAATAACAAATAATATTATCACTGGCATATTTTTCATTTTTCTACACTCCAATCTTATTGCCGCGCCTCAGTCATTTTAATACACGCTGGAATTATATATAGTTTTTTCCACTATGCATTGTTTTATATAATTATATTCAATTTAAGTATTGTGTCAATGCCTTTGCTAAAATTGTGATATATTATTTATATTGCACAAAATAAAAAAATAAATTATAATTAATTTATATAAGTAAATAATCTATGTTACTTTAGAAGGAGCCAAGTACTACTCTACTTTATTTATATTATTTTGAGTCTTATTTTAAGCAGAAACACAATCAAGTATAAATTACATATAGAAATGTTATAATTCTTTTATATCGCTGATGAAAGGTTAGTTGTAACACAATGATTGAGAATACATCGTTAACACCACAAGAAATTGCTGACATATTGAAAATTTCGAAAAGTAAAGTTTATGAATTAATGAAACACAGAGAATTAAATGCTTACAGAGTCGGAAAAAAATTGCGTGTTGATTTAGAGGATGTTGAAAACTACAAAAACAAAACTAAAGACGCCAAACCCATCAGCGCACTTTCTCTTGAACCATACAAATTTATTTCTTCAACTATGTACGAAGAACAGCCTAGAAAAAGCAGCGCTTTTATAATTTCAGGTCAGGAAGCTATTTTAGATATTTTATGCCGTTACTTATACCGCCATCCAAAGGGAGTTCGGGCCTTGCGTTCCTATGAGGGAGGTTATAACGCCTTATATGCGCTTTATAAAGGAGAGGTCCAAGTCGCAACGGCTCATATGTGGGATGGTAAAACAGGAGAATACAACGTGCCGTTTATCGAAAGAATGCTTCCCGGAACTCCAACTCTCCTTATTCGCCTTGGCAGCCGTATGCAAGGTTTCTATGTAGCTAAAGGGAATCCCAAAGACATTAAGGATTGGAATGATTTACGTCGTTCTGATATTACCATCATCAACCATGAGAAAGGTAGCGGTACCAGGATATTACTGGACGAACACTTGCGTGAAATGGGAATTGTCGGCAAATCTATCAATGGATATACGAGAGAATCCCAGTCGTATCTTGCTGTTGCCAATACTGTTGCCCACGGAGGCGCCGATCTTGGTATCGGAAATGAAATAGCATTTTTGCAAGTACAGGGAATTGATTTCATACCTATGCAAAAAGAGCAACTTGACTTAGTCATAAAAAAAGAAGACCTCAACCGACCAGCCTTTGAGGCAATTTTCGAAATACTCCATTCTGACGAGTTTAATTTTGAATTGCAAGGGCTAGGCGGCTACGATCTTACTGACTTAGGGAAGGTTATCGCCGAAACTTGACCATGACATCTTCCACTGATCTTTAATCGGCTTGAACTTTATCAAGCCGATTCTTTTTTTACCAATATCCATACTCCGAATTTTTCATCCGAAATTTTAAAATTTTTAATATTAGTTTCACTGATGGCCTGGATCAATTGTTCAATCAACTTGTCCCTACTTGTCACAAATCCCTTGTATATCCGGGATTTGACTCTATGTTCAAGGTTATCATATACCTTTTTTAGGTTTCTCAAAGAACTCCCTACCCGGATATAAGCGATCCCATCCGGCGCGAGCACTCGGTATATTTCATTTAAAGACCTCGCATAATTTGAAATAAACCAGATTGACCTTATCCCCACAACCAGATCCACAGACTCGTTTTCAATCGGTATGCGAAAGGCATCACTAGGCAAAATAAATACCCTTTGGCCTAATCTTTGTTTATTAATTCTTTTGTTCGCTCGATCTGATGCTAGTTCTGACGTTTCATACAAATAAACATCCAAGTCCGTAATTTTTGCAACAGCGATGCCAAGTTGTCCTCCATCACTGCTCACATCCAGACATTTTCCCCGAGTTATATTCATCATTTGTTTGATCTGCAAAGCTATTAGTTGGTTGCTTGATTTTAATAATTCATCAACTGAAGTACTGAACTCTATAACGGTTTTATCCAATATTTATCATTCCTTTACCGTTAATAATCGCCGCCTCTATCGAATCCAGTCAGCCGAGAAGGTTCCTGAACAGCCAACCGACATATATTTTCCGAAGAATTCCGCCAGATCCTTTTCTGGCTTTAAATCCTCGGATTCCTGAGGATAGAGAAATTTCGTCATGGCCTCTGCTCCGGCAAAGCTATAGAGGCGGACAGTATCGTTAAAATGAATTGCGTGCAATCTACCTGTTTTTATTGCGGATAAGTCCGACCAGCCTTGATAAAAAAATAGTGAGTCCTTAATTTTTATATAATTAAGGGCTCACTAAAACACTTTTCCGCACCAAATCATCACTAGATTTGGTGCCCGGTTATTAAATTGTACTTAATTCACTCTATCACTAATTCCATATGCTTCAAAACTTAAGAAGAACACTGCGTGCAACTCGCACAATCTGAGCATTTTTTTGAGATTGGCTTATGTTGGCTTATAATAAGGCTCCATTTTGAAATAGTTTTCCTCAATTGTATATTCGTCTTGCCCGTTGAAGAGGACCTTATCATTAAACACAACTAATTTTTAAAGGCTGAAAAAATATCTCCGCCTCATCCATATCTCTTCCTTTTGTGTCACCTAATTTCCATTTCGTAATTACTTAATAGAAATGATAACTTTATACTCATTATCTTTAAGCCTACTTAATGTTGACTCTAGTCCTTGTTTCTCGAATTCATCATCAAACCATTTGGGCATGTGATCGCAAATAACCTCCAGCACCTTAAAATCTTTTTTTGCTAAAAAAGGTAATAGTATTTTTTTAGATGTGAGATTTAGATCTGCATTTAATGCAGCTTTAAGATTCAGGAAATAGGCACCCTCGACATCGGTTTTTTCAGGATAACATACGACAGATTGTATACTTTTTTCAGTTAAGTTTTTATTCAATTCATTTTCCGAAGCCAAAACCGAGTCCAAGAATTGTTCCGGTTTTCCTTCAACCTCATAAATACTAAATTTATATGCTTCGAGAACACTATACAACTGCCCTGCTACTTCACGAGCAACAAAAATCCTGCAATCGCCAATTCTTTGAATCATGTTCAAGATTATCTTGCGCAATTCCGAAATGGATGAGCTTTTTACCAGCGAAAATTCAAATTCTTCAGTTACCTCCCAAGCGTCAGTAGTAAAATTTTGAGTATAAACTCTGATCATACCTTCTTCTTCCAGGGAAGCTGTAAAGCCTTCTGAATTTAGAAATATTGAAATAGGCTTCATATCAATTCCTCCTTTTGAGAAATAAATTAGAGGCGCTGCCTATGTAAAAGGCAATGCGAAACGCGTTAATTTGGAACCGTTCAATTCATCAGGGTATTCATTGCTCTAATAATAGCCTCATACCGCTCATTGGCCACGCTGGTAACCTCCACATCAGTCCCCTGCTCACGCAAGATACAATGGTTTGGTGCATAATGCAATCAAAAAAATAAATTAAGTTTGTTTTCGTATATTATCGTTTGTTATTGTGCTTTTTAATTATATCATCATAGGAAATCATGTCAAGCTTTTTGCACATCTTCGCATTGTATTCATTTAAATAGATAAAAAAAAGACAGCTTTTGCTGTCAGGATTTACAGATCAGATTAAGACATTCAAGTTTTAAACCTTGCTAAGATTTTGCCATTTCCAGTGTAACTTGAAAACATCATGGTAAATTAGCGAATTAATTCTATAAAGACACTCTCCCCAGAAAGGGCGTCGTAGACCAATCATATTAGCTTACCCTTGATGATTTAGTTAATTTTCAGCATATCAAGGGAACATTGAGTGCAACTGGTGCAATCTGAGCACTTGTTTTGTATAGGCTTATAATAAGGTTCAATCGTAAAGTGGTTTTCTGCGAATTTATACTCGACTTGTCCGTCGAAACAGACTCTATCCTGGGAAAAATCAATTTTCAAAGGTTGAAAGAATATTTCTTCTCCATCTACATCTTGTATAATTATGGGAGAATATAGCTTCGCAGTTTTGTCAGGATTGGTTACAGTTATTTTTGTACTTATAGTGGTCAATGATTCTATCGTTCCGTTTTCCGTAAAATTCAATGAGTTTCTATCTCCGGTTATTCCATTTGCGTTACTATCAAAAGCGTCTATAGGACCGATAGGCGTAATAACCTTAATTGGGTTAGCTGGTTCAAAGGATTTGATATTTCCTCCGGGATATAAGGTTAATCCGATCCTGACTTTTTGTTCCCCAAGGGGTGTGATTACTACAATTGTTTCCTTAGGCCATAGCGTTAAACTATGGATTGTTCCATTTTCATAAAACCAAATCCCTATGATCTTTGCTTTCAGACTCCCGAAAGGAAAATTAAAGTTCAATTCTTTAGCAAGATCATACTCGTCATCTTCGCCCCAATAACCCGAAATCTGCCCATTAAGAGGAAACAACCTCTTTACGCTCCCACTTTCGTAAAAAGTAATTAATTCGGCGGGAAGTTTTCCTAAAGGGGTTTCTACTTCAGTTTGCTCATTAAGTGCAATTCTGCTTATCTTTCCGCTCTGAAAGAACGAAACGGAATATATATGTTTGCGTCTAAGTTCTGAATGTTCGTATTGAGGGGTTAGTAAGCCCAGAGGAGTAGAGATATTCACCTTTTCCTTTAAAACGCTGTCTCTAAGTTGTCCGTCAGGATATGTGTTGAACGTTGAAATAGCTTTTAATTCTTCATATTGAGTTAAATCCTGAGACATAATATTTCACTCCTTTAACATTCATAAATTTCTATTGAGATTATATTGCACATTTCCGACCTAGCCGAACTTTTTGCCGGTTCGGCTTTGTTGTTCCTCAAAAATTGCGTGCTACTTATTAATATAAAGAAAAAGACAAAGTGAGCCCTTAATTTTGTATAATTAAGGGCTCACTAAAACACTTTTCCGCTCCAAATCTCCTATGATTTGGTGCCCATTATGAAATCGTACTCTTGCTCTAATTAAAGATGCATAACTCCCAACCCCACACGAGCGTGTTCCAGCAAGGGATGAAGGGAAGATCGTCCATAAATCGCTACCGCAAGCCAATCAGAATCCGTCACTAACCCAATTTTTAAAGCAAAGCTGGCATTACTGTTAGTATGAATAAAAATACTGTTACTCGCTTCCAACGTTGCATGGATCAGCGCATGAATCTTCCGGCCTTCTTTTGGAATGACACCTGTGTTAAAAGCTGTTGCCATCACAGAATTCGTCAATTTTCCAGTATGTTGAAGATTCGCAACCGTTCCTCCAATTTCCGTCACGCCACAGCGCAAGCCAAAAGATTCAATCAAGGATTTCTTAAGCTTTTCCTCTTCCTCTCTTGTCTCTGACAAGGCTAGAAATATTGCTGACCGTTCTAAGGAAGGTTTCACTTTTTCCCCCGCAGGACCTTTCAAGGTAACCCCTCCTTCTAGCAGCAACAGAAAAAAACCGCCAGAAATCATGTCGACATCTTGACGGCTTCATTGCCGAATATTTACACCCGAATGTTTAACTAGGTGTTATTGATATAATACCTTAAAATTTACGATCTGTCACTATGTAAAGTACTCCTTGTTGGACGAAATACTGTATACATTTAGGAGACTGAAATAGCGGTATTAAATAACTTTGCCATCACCGCAAATGCTACAACTCCAATCGTTCCGGTAATCAATACAGTAGCTATATAATATACTAGAAAATCAAATAAAACCTAAAATCCCGCATTTTTTTATACCTACAAGGAAAAACGCTGTAAATACGCCTTGGGGAATTCTGAACGGGGAACCACAGATTACACATAAAAAGAACGATAAGAGAAACCACAGATTAACACAGATATCACAGATTA
>JARLHV010000011.1 GCA_031292055.1 Desulfosporosinus sp. | reverse complement strand
CAGAGGTTAGATAGTCCACCGTTCCTTAGTTTTGCTGTTATCCAGAATATTTTTCAGTTCGTCAATTTCTGCATCTGACAACTCTTCTTCTTCCAAGGTATTCATCAAAAACAAATTCAATGACCCATCATAAACCTTTTTCAGGAAAGCATTCCTTTCATCGTTTCTATATTCTTTTTGAGATAAAAGAGGCCTACAAACATGCGGAGATGAACCCTGATCAATTGTTATCGCTTTTTTCTTAACTAACCTGCTTATGAGTGTGTAAATAGTTGTTGGACTCCATCCAATATTTAATCCCAAAATTTTGACGATTTCGCTGGATGTTATAGGAGATTTTTCCCATAATAATTTCATAACTTGCCACTCAGAATCTGAAACTTTTGCTGTTTTTTTCATAATTTCACCAACCTCTACTGATGCAGTACAATTTACACTACATCGGTAGAGGATAGATGTCAATACCTTTTATCCATTATGTACTATATTTACATACCATTACTTATATTTTCTTTATCTGATTGATAAACTATCTTCTGATAAACTATTGCTTTCACTCACTTTTTTCGTTATTATATTAAGTGAGTTGGGTCTATCATAGGGTTATTAAACTTTTTCTCAACTTGCGATGGGGCTCGCTTGTGCTTAATGCTAATGGCTCCTACTGAAATTATCTCAGTAGGAGCTTTTTGGTGTTTTTAAGGAGGAATAAGATTAAACAATGCAAAGCATCATGGTAATTGCTTTTGGCGGTGCTTTAGGAGCACTGTCCCGCTATGGTCTCGGTTTCTGGATATCCAGTAAATGGAGCCAGGGATTTCCTTTAGGTACTTTTATCATAAATATTACTGGGGCTTTTTTATTAGGATTTCTGAATATATTATTTATAGAAAAATTAACCATAAGCCCATTATGGCGGTTAGGTATTGGGATAGGCTTTTTAGGTGCGTATACAACATTCTCTACGTTTAGTTATGAGGTTATAATGTTATTAGAAGAAGGCAGTTTGCTAACCGCAGGACTATATACTTTACTTAGTGTAAGCATCGGTTTTGCAGGAGTTGCTCTGGGAGTTGGACTGGCCCGTATAATGCCAATGTAATAGCTTGGGCGCATGGTATCTTAAGCACTGGTTACTCAGAAAGGAGGTTATGGTCGATATTGTAACTATAGGAGGTGAAACTCTTCTGCTTGAAACGATGGGTCTTGATCAGAAGGAAGAAGAAAATATCATTTCGCGGTTTAAAGAAGATAGAACTGCCCAATATCAAGAGTTTTTAATGCCGAGGGGCAATAGTTTGTCGTATGGGTTCTACTTAATTTGAGAGAAGGAGTAAGAAATATGAAAGAAGTAATTTCAAGTTGCGCCATGCACGGGCCTGCGCCGATTCCCCAAGAAGGGCATTGGACGAAAGCCTTGGAAGTCCGTGATTTAAACGGCTTAACTCATGGGGTCGGAGGCTGCGCTCCCCAACAAGGTGCTTGCAAACTGACTTTAAATGTGAAAAACGGGATTATTGAAGAAGCGTTAGTGGAGACTATTGGTTGTTCGGGAATGACGCAAAGTGCCGCTATGGCGGGAGAGATTCTACCTGGGAAAACCTTACTTGAGGCTCTGAATACCGACTTAGTATGTGATGCCATCAATGTGGCCATGCGTGAACTCTTTCTTCAGTTAGCTTATGGAAGAAGCCAAACTGCCTTTTCTCTAGGAGGAATTCCCGTAGGTGAAGGGGGAGAGGAACTCGGCAAGTTTATGCGCTCCCAGATCGGTACGATTTATAGTTCTCGCCAATTTGGGCCTAGATATTTAGAAGTGACCGAAGGGTATGTTTTAGAACTTGGACTCGATGACGAGAAAGAGATCATCGGGTATAAATATGTGAATTTAGGAAAAATGATGGCCTTCATTCGCGATGGTCTACCTCCCGAAAGCGCCTATGAAAAGGCGACTGGCACGTATGGTCGGTTTGGCGAAGCCGTAAAAGTGATCGATCCAAGAAAATCTTAAGGGGGGGATTATTGATGTTTACTGGATATGAACACCGTCAACTAGGGATTAACGACGCGCTCAAGCATCTTAAAATGAGTGATTTTAACGAAGTAAAAGACTATACCTTGGCGAAGGGAATCGATGTCGAAAAAATAACCCGTGAAATACAACCGATCGTCTATGACAATGCGATCTGGGCCTTTACTATAGGAACCGCTCTGGCTCTTAAGTCAGGAGATACTGAGGCGACAAAAACGGCCATATCCATTGGAGAAGGCCTACAATCCTTTACCATTCCCGGCTCGATTGCTTATCAACGAGAAGTGGGGTTAGGGCATGGACGCCTAGCTAATATGTTGCTCGATGATCGCACGAACGTCTTTGCTTTTGTGGCTGGACATGAATCATTTGCAGCAGCTGAAGGGGCTTTGGGGGTGTCTAAATATGCCGATTTAGCCCGCAAAAAGCCGCTGGAAGTTGTCCTCATTGGTCTGGGTAAAGACGCAGCTAAGATTATTGCTCGCATGATAGGGTTTACGTATGTCCAAACTGACTATGATTTCGCCAAAAATGAGTTAATCGTTTTAAACGAAAAAAAATATGCCACAGATAAACGTCAGGCAGTGAGAGTCTTCGGGGCTAACTCGGTGGATGAAGGGGTTGCCATCATGAAAGCTCGTGGCGTTAATATTTCTATTACGGGAAATTCGACGAATCCGACGCGTTTCCAACATCCCGTTGTGGGAACCTACAAAAAATGGGCCATCGAAAATGAGCATCCCTTTTTCTCAGTGGCCTCCGGTGGTGGAACGGGACGGACACTTCATCCGGATAATGTAGCCGCTGGTCCAGCGTCTTATGGGTTTACCGACACACTCGGTCGAATGCATTCTGATGCTCAGTTTGCGGGGTCAAGCTCCGTTCCTGCACATGTTGATATGATGGGCTTTATTGGCATGGGAAATAATCCCATTGTCGGAGCGTGCGTTGCTTTGGCTGTCAAGGCAGCCCAAGCCAACCAAAGCAAGTAAGAAATTATTCACTTCTCGCGTTGAGACCCGCATTAGCCAACGTCAAATGACTCATCTATCTCAACAACCATCTGATCTTTGTAATAGGCAACAATCTCCTTATCTGAAGCTTCTTCAACGGGTACACTGGAAACCAACACGAAAGGTTGTTCAAATTCTTTCAGTGTTTTAGCCTTTTCTTCGTCAAGTCCTGCCAGGACGATATGGGTTTTCCAGGTCGATTTGTATTCATTAAGTTTCGGTGTAACGCTTAAACTCCGCTAAAGGTTCTGCACCCTGGTCAATCCAACCCTTACTCAAATAGATTATACCAGGATATTTTGCGAACTCCACATCATAAATATTACGTGCACCCATTAAAACACTTATACAATCATGCACTCTCGGGATGACTATAGTATGACGCTCTGAATAGAGATTAACGACGCCGTAAGAGCATAGACCGTAGCCAAAAAGCAAGGTATCGTGTTCAGTATCAGCATCGACTCGTTGTTGAAGTTAGAATTGTAGTTTCTGTGCTTCTCGATACAGTGCATACAGTAACAATTCCAAATCAATCTCTGGTGGAAGTATCTTCTGGATTTCATCAACCAATGTAGAACAGGCAAATACTTTGGCCTTCATCAGTACTCCCCCCAGCTAGGACGACCAAAAGCGGTGACCCCAATGCGCATCTCGATAAACACATCTCCAGCAGGTGTATGACTGACAATTTCTTCTTTATTAACTAAAACTTCCGGATTAACAACTCCCGCACGGCAGGCGTTCTCGACGGCAATCTCCTCAGCTCTGTCCAAAGCATGTTTTTCTGCCTCATCAAGATATAAGAAGGTCTCTCGTTTCCATGGAGCATATACGACATACCCCCCCGCTTCACTGGTCTTAATCAGAATACGTATGGTTTCCGCGACCTGGCCTGAAGCAGCCCCAACAGCATTAGCCACTTCAGCATGAGTCGGTATCAATACTTGGGTATGGAAGGTACTACCTACAGCAGGAAGATAGGCGGAAACCGGAGCCCCCAAAGCAACAATCGGATAATCAAGAGTAATCTCAGACTTGAATCCGCGATTCTGGTTTCCGTTGAGTATGGAGTTTAATAAGAATCGAACTCCAGTATTTGTATTAACATTAATTCCCAGCCCCTCTCTGTGCACAAAGCTTTGTAAGATAGTCATACAGAGAGTAACCTGAATTTCCATCAAAACTTTGGTTGCAAATTCGTCAATTTCCATCCGCAACCTAGACGCTTGGATCCGGGCTCCTTCCTGAGCGGCCTTGATATTATACTCAGAAAAAATACCGAGAACATGCAGTGAATCAGTGGGAGTGAAAGAAATTCGTCCAATAACTTGAGCTTGTTCTAAGCCTTTTAGCGACAACAAGTTAGGATCAATTCCAAGTTTTTGAGCAAGTACAAAAATATTGTGAGCACTGTCCTCAAGGGCGTTAATTATCTTTCGTTCTGCGTCATTCCATCTACATCCGTTTTCTGGTTTCTTGACCAACATAAAGCAGTCAACTGGTTGCGCATCAATAATTTCCCGGTCAGGATCAACTTTAGCCAATTCTTCAATTAGAATTGGATATCTGTTCGCAATAACCGACAAAGGCCAGACCCTTCTTGGTCCGATCATTAATTTCCGGTCCTTGGAAACTTGAATATAGCTATCTCCGCCTAAACCGAAGGTACTAATTTCAGCAGCCTCAACCCGAGTTTTCCATCCCCCGACAATAGCACCCTCAAGATTTATCCGAGGACGGCCCCTATCTAGTATTGAAATATCAGTCGTTGTCCCACCCATATCTAAAACCAAGGCTGAACTTTCGCCAGTTAAAAATGTTGCCCCAACAATACTAGCAGCTGGCCCTGAAAGGATAGTCTCTATAGGTTTCCCTCGAGTTATCTCCTCACTCATCAATGACCCATCGCCTTTAACGATCATTAAAGGAGCCTGAATGCCCTTCTCTTTAAGAACTACTTTTACCGCAGCTAGAAGCTCTGCAATAATTGGCAACAGTCTAGCATTCAGACAAGCCGTCACTGTTCGCTCGTGAAAGCCAAGAGTCGAGGTGAGTTGATGAGCACAAACGATGGGTATATCCCATAGTTCTTGTATTATTCTACATGCATCTTGTTCATGCTCCGGATTACGAATACTTAGATAACCGGAAATCGCTACTGTATCGACCTGATCGCGCATTTCAGTTACCGCGCTCTGAATAGCTTCACAATCCAATTTAGTAACTGGTTCCCCCTTAATATCATGTCCGCCCCTTACAACAAAAATCTTTTGGGCAGGGAGGTTACCAATCGATTCGTGACCTATTAGAATTAGGCCAACTCTGCACCCGCGACCCTCCACAATTGCATTGGTTGCTAATGTCGTAGACAGAGATACTAGCTGAATTTGGCGCGAGTCTATTTCACCCATATTTTCAATACATTTCCGGATCCCTATTGATAGATCTTCACGAGTTGTAAAGGCCTTTGCCTTTTTCTTGACTACTTTCGTGTCTATATCTAGAAGCACGCCATCCGTAAAGGTTCCACCAGTATCAATCCCCAATACTAGGGGCATAGTCGTCACTCCATTTCTAACCCATATTGACGTAACCAACTTGTTATTAAAGCATTACCCTCATATGAATTGCCAGAACTCGATACTGCTATTTCTACCGCATCAAATGCCGACTTTCCAGGTCTGTACCCGTAGATCTATAAATACGCCCAACCACCAGAGTTAGCTGCCATTTGCGCGGTCCTACCATTAGGCCATCTAATCCTTTACTAATAGCCCTAACGGATAATTGCAAGGGCATGATTCATTAATTTCCTCTCTGGCAGACCATAGGATATATTAGACAGCCCGCGCATCGTAAGAACCCCTGGAAATCGAGTCATAATGGCTTCTACAAAATTAATAAATTCTGCAGCACAAGCTGATCAATAGAATTAATTAACTCTCCTACAATGATCATTTCATTTCCTCCTTTTTTAGATAGATCACAGTTCTATTGTCTGTTCAATTGTTCGTCAGAGTTTGTATTTCTATAGAGTAGTTCAAGTAGTAACTATGCAATATCTATGCCTAAGAAAGAATATTTGTCCCAAAATAATTCAAAGTCTAATCTTTTGGGGCGAAACGTATTCAAGAATGCCACGTTATCAAAAACGTGAACGGTCTTGATATGCTAAAATTGGGCTTTAAATCAAGAATTCCAGGCAAAATATGTCCTTCTTAACAGCTAGTTTAGCAGTCACGAGTTTATTCAAACGGTCCGAAGGTTAGGAAAAATCCGATACATTTGATCTGTGGTCAGCACCAAGTCAATTGTCTAAGTTGTTGCTGACTTAACTTGCCCGAATTTCAAGCGGCTATAGGCACAGTTTTGCTGCTCGACGCACATTTCACACGTGATATCACAGGACATGTTCGGCTTACTCAATTTTTCTCCGACTGGGATAACCAAGGTATGAGATTTTATCGGAGTCATTAGCATCGCGTTCCCTAGAGTCACACCAATTTCCCCTGCATCCAGCAGAGTGAATAAGGCTTTCTGAGTTTCTAGGGGAATTTGATATCCCCCTGGACATAGGTTATGACCTGTCTGTAGACCCCGTGCTATGACTTGCTTGACTACCATCCCCCTTAACATTTCTAGGGCTTCATCAAGTGCGACTGTTCCACAGCCATCTAAGACCATCCCCTCCAGCATCTCTCCTACATCAAACAAACGAACTGATTCTTCTTCAAGACCGGTGCCAATGGTTTGGATAGCTATTAATACTTCGTGCGCCCCCTCAAAGAACGAAGTGGCAACCTGGACAGGAAACTGATTGGCCAGCAGAATTTTTCCTGTACCCGTGACCTTCACCGGTACATACTCATAGATGCAGCGAACGTCAATTAATTCTAACGCTTTGAGTCGCATCTGTTCAATCACTGGCTTAAAGTTCTGACTTCGTTTTGAGTCCGCATCCGGCATTCCAATCCGTCGATAAATCTCTGAAGTATCTAAGTTTATGTTGTTCCACTCAATTCGCTGCATATAAACCTCCCAAATTAGAAAAATCTATGACTTCCATAATGTTTGCCCTAGCTTTTTTAGGAATCGCTTTGACTCCCGCCGTTACCTCGTCCGTGATTGGTTTTGGGACAACTTTGATCATATCTCTGTCAAGTGGACAATAGTAAAAGAACCTTTTCACGGATGATCTACCAATGGATGCTCAAGCCGGTTCCTGCACTCTACATTAACCTACAGAACATATCTACATGAATTTTGTTCACATAGCTTTCTGAAATCCTCATTAAACTTGCATTCACTTCAACAATTAGAGCTTGCGTTGAATTTAATGCACTGACATCCTTCACTAGATTGCTTAAAACCATTTCCATTACAATTGCCACTTTATTCCTTCGATATATTCATAGTAGCGGTCTGTTGCAATGCCAAACCTGCGGCAACCTCCACCGTTTTCAGAATTCCTGAAACGCCAAGGCAACTGGGATGCGAGCTATATTTGGCAAACACTTCATAAACTCTACCCATATTAAGTTTATTGAAAATCTTTTTGTAGGCATCAAGTTCTATTAATTCCTTCGCAATCTTTTGGTAATTAGGACAATCACTTGTTATCTCTAACTTTATTTTCTGCTCATCATCACTAACTACTTTAACATTAACAGTGAAACCGCAGACCCCAGCATGTATAATCCCTGTTGCTATGATAATCTTCCTCCGATGCTTTTATTTGGGTCTTAGAGTAACTAGCACTGACATTCAATCAGCTCAACCGTTCGATATACATACTGTCCATGAAATAGTTAGAGAATGTGGTACTGCCTCCAAGTTCAACATGGCTAATCTTTTTATATAATTCTCCCGCCATAGCCAACTCTTGACGGTCTAACAAAGCTAGAATTGCACCAACGTGTGCGGCATTTCCCACTGTCTTTATTCTGTCTTCGGAGATATCCGGAATGAGACCAATATTCAAAATGTTATGTGCCTTGAGATATGTAGCAAATGTACCGGATAAAGTCACCGTATCAAGCTCTGATACAGTTATTCCAGCCATTTCTACAAGCGTTTTAATGCCTGCACAGACAGCCCCTTTGGCCAACTGTAACTCCCCTATATCTTTTTGACTTAAGGTTATATCCTGCCCTTGATCTGATCCAAAAGCTAAGACAAATTCACGCCCTTTTTCAAGGGGCCTAATCCGTTTTCGAAGTTCATGTGAAAGGGTTAGCGCCTTTTCGGGATCCGCAATCTTCCCTTGTTTGTTAATGACTCCCAACTGTCGCATCTCATCTATCGCCTCGATAAGACCAGATCCGCAAATCCCGATAGGTTCAAGCTCCCCAATAACTTGACAGTCTACACCCTCTTCCGTGATCGTTATACTTTCAATGGCACCCTGTTTTGCCCTCATGCCATGAGCGATACCTGCACCCTCAAAGGCAGGGCCCGCCGCTGTTGAACAAGCCAGCATCGTGTGTTCTGTCTTTAAAAACAGTTCGCAGTTGGTCCCTAAGTCAATGAGCAAATGATTACCTTGTTCCAAAACTGCTGGTGCCCCCACAATGGCCCCTATAGTGTCGGCCCCTACAAAGCTTCCAATATTCGGTAATAATAAGATTCTCGCTTGGGGATTGATTTCCAGTTCCAATTCCATCGCCGAGAATTCTAACGGTCTGTTACACACAGAGACGAACGGTGAAACCGCCAGATGGGATGCATTCAAACCAAGGAAGAGATGATGCATTGTGGTATTCCCAACAATCGTCATTTTGAAGATCTCATTCTTACCCACCTTAGTTTGAACTTCGAGTTCTTCTAGTAAACGATTAATTGTCCTCCTGATTGCTACACTTAAGGCCATGGCGCTCTCTTGACTTTCCATAGCAAACGAAATACGGGAAATTACATCGGCACCATAGGCTGTCTGCTCATTTTCAGTAGAGACAACTTTTAGGATATTCCCCTGATTCAAATCTATTAAGGCCACCGCAACACTGGTTGTCCCAACATCGACTGCAACACCATAAAGCCTTTTTGTGGTATCCCCAGACTCAATTTCCAAAATTTTATCTCCATAGATCGTAGCAGTTAGTGCGAATTTATCTGACCGTAAAATATCTGGGACCTTGTCTAAGATATATAGACTTGTCTTGTCGTAACTCCTACCCGTGATAGTACTTAGTGCATCCACTACACGATCCCAATCTCCCCGTTCATCCGCTAGTGTTGGTTCGCTGGACTGTATATACACCTTTTCAACCCCTGAATCTAATGTAGTCGTTTTCATTCCCTGAAGAGCACTCACTTTACGATCTTGGCTCTCCACAAAATTTAGTTCAATGACCATTCCTTCTTTTGGGTGCACAGTACAAGCAAGTCTAAATCCCGCCTGTAATTCTAGGTTAGTAAGATGCTTTATATCGCTATCGCTTGGCGGAGAGACATAGCTTGTCATCCTTACTTTGCATTTACCACACGTGCCTTTGCCATTACAGATATTCTGAACAGGAAGATGGAGTCGAATCAGCGTTTCCATTAAGCTTTCATGATCTTCAGAAGTTATGACACGATTTGGGAGTATAGTTATTTGCATAATTCACCTCCTGCCAGCATATCGACTGTAACCGTTCGTCCTGGTTCGACATAAACGACGTCTTGCACAGTGCTTCCATTTAATAGGTCTGCTAAAAGATGAAGATCCCCTTCCTCTTCGCCCACGTCCCACCCGAAAAAGTCAGCAATCTTGAGAACTTTTTCTCAGTATCCATAGTCTCCGGATTTCCCAGCGAACAAACTTCATCTTTAGTGGAAGCACAACCGACAAGTTTAATCTTTATAGCGACCCCTCACTCCAAATGTTTTTATTTTCAAAGAGTCTTTCGTGCATTGACCTAATTTCCATATTAAAAGAGCATCCCCTCCTTTCGTTAAAGAAGGGGAAATTGTAATCGTAATATTGTCTGAGCTTCTATTTTACTCTAAGAACTCAAATCGCTTATTTCGATAAGCCTTAAGATATTTGACGCAATAGTCATCTCTGCCAGCCAGTGTCTCAGCCGTGATCAAGCTTGCCATCATCATCTTATCCAAAGGGTTAATAATCAGGCCATCTAACCCTTTGCCAATGGCCATAATGGCAAAGGCATGATTCATGAATTTTCTCTCCGGTAGGCCATAGGATATATTAGACAGCCCGCACATCGTATGAACCCCTTTAAATCGAGTCATAATGGCTTCAACGGAGTTTATGAATTCTGCAGCAAAAGTGTTGTTTACAGAGATTGGTTGTACCAGCGGGTCTACATAAATGTGATCCAGGGGCACATTGTTTTGGACGAGTCCATTTATGAGTTTGTCGGCAATTTTTAACCGGTCATCCATAGTTTCAGGCATTCCTTCATCACTCATGCAAAGCGCCACAACTTTCAAATCTGTACCTGCAATGACAGGAATCAACGCATCATATCGCGCCTTTTCCAAGGAGATGGAGTTAATCATCGCAACACCTTTATGCACAGACAAGGCCTCTTCAATTGCCTTTGGGTCGGGGCTGTCTATACAGCAAGGGCAATCCACTACCCCTTGAACTGATTTTACCAACCATTTCAGATATTCTGGTTCCATGCCTACAAAGATACCTGCGTTGACATCAATATAATTTACCCCAGCCTCGAATTCCTCTTTGACTATTTTTTGAATATAATCTATATCTTGAGCTTTGATAGCCGCTCCTATAGCTTTGCGGCTTGCGTTAATCAGTTCTCCTACAATTATCATAAGGATTCCTCCTTTTATTAAAATAATAGACTCTTGGCATTCGCCGAGGCAGTTGGGACAAGGGTTTCCCTGAACCAACCTTATAGCATTCCTCCTACTTTAGTGGGAGGAATTTTGCTTATTTCCGTCATTGAAACTCCGAGAAACTATTAATTTGCAGATATAACTTAGTCTTCCTCATACTTTAGACGCCAGAAGCTGCTTACAAAGCTCTACTGCTGAGCCAGCGTCCGGAGCATAACCGTCCGCTCCAATAGTGTCAGCATACTCCCTTGAAACCGGTGCTCCCCCGATAATCACCTTTACTTTGTCTCTTAACCCCTGTTCCTTTAGCAAATCAATGATGTCTTTCATCCCTGGCATGGTTGTTGTTAATAGAGCCGACAAGGCCAAAATATCAGGTTCATGTTCAATAATGGCATCAATAAAATCTTCAGCAGAGACATCGACTCCCATATTTATCACTTCGAGCCCGCCACTTTCGATCAGCATGCCGACAAGGTTTTTACCGATGTCGTGAAGGTCTCCCTTTACAGTTCCCAGTACAATTTTCCCTTTGCTTTTTTGATCTGCCTTAGAAATTAACGGTCTAACAATCTCAAGCCCACCATTCATACTCTTAGCAGCCATAAGCACTTCAGGGACATACATTTCTCCGGCCTTAAAGCGGACTCCCACTACATTCATGCCTGCAATTAAGCCCTCGTTCACAATATCCAATGGGCTATTACCTGCTGCGATAAGACTCGTAACTTGATCCTTGACCTGTTCCCTTTGGCCCGCTATAACGCTTTGGGCAAGATCTGCATAAGTAGCCATTACGAATTCCCTCCTCTTTTTATGGTAATACAAATAACTAATTTGCCAACTTACATGGCCTTCCTTAACCTTGGGAAGGCCTTTATAATAAAGCTTGCATTCCACATAGTGGATAAAACAAGCATTACTTCCTGCTGATCTTTTACAGGCGAGATCCATAGTCTTGATTAACATAGGTTACCGAATACTTCTTCAGTTTCCAGTCGGGAATTTTACATGTACTGCAGGTATGAAAAAACAATTTATTTCTAAGGCAACGTGCTGCACGACTATGCTTAGAATTGTATATTTGAAACGTTTCATTGCAATGCGTAATGATCTCCGCCGTATTTCCTCTAATCGTCATGCTTTTAATGCCATGTAGCGTCCCTGTTCTGGAGGGCCATAACTTAATTTTTTCTACAAACTTAAAAAAATCAATATTTTTACGGAAATAGCGCTTCTTTTTTGCGACATCTACTGTCATCTATCTCAACTCCAATCTACCTTCTGATTCCTACGATTCGAGTGAAAATGCTTTAAGGATTAACAGAAAAAACTTATAATTTTACAAAACATCAAAAATCATGGTGGCCACTCCAATTTGTAACTGGTCATGAAGCAATCGGTTTGAAAGTTGCGTTACGCCTGCCGCCTGCACCCCTAGCGGGATACCAGGAGCTGCAATCTTTGTATTCTCTGAGATGTGCCTCAACATAATAAACTCACCAGCCGGACAGGCATCCACCAAAATACGATGTTTTGCTAAAGCACTGTCTAAGTCTGTTTCTATCTTTGCGGCATAACCCTGTTTTTTTAACTCTTCGGATAATCTTTGGCTAGCCGATAAATCTATGTCATATATTGATACCTCTGCCCCAAAGCGTATTAGGGCTAAAGCAGCGCTGGTGCCTACAGGGCCTACCCCGATTACCAACACTTTCTTACCCTCTAATCCATTGCACATACGCACTAAGCCGGTCACGTACCCCTTGCCGGTAGCATCTCCATTGTCAGATGCCTTACCTGTTCTCACGTTTACAGCCACAAAACGATCGTCATCTGCCATGAACAAAATTTCCGAGCCATTTTGCACAGCTTCAGCCACACCACCGGCATCATAGCTTTTTGTAATAACGGCATTAAATCCAAGATAGCTTATGATGCTGGCCACAGACTCCACAAAACCTTCTATAATACCTTGGCCACAGGTCATCGGAATCACGGCAACGTTAGGTTTCTGAGCGTAGTCCTCTCTGACTTCCTTGCCTACTGCATGGGCCGCGATCTCACGTAACGAATAACCCGTCATTTTCACTAATTCAGCGTTATACTCCTCTAACGTAGGTGCAATTTTAACAACATCATCCTGTATAAGTCGAGTCAAGCTGATCAGCTCCCTGAAGCTATTTTAATAAATCCATCACTGTCTTCAATCACCGGAAACCGATCATAGTAATGTCTTATTCCGAATTTCTTGGAGAACTAGACATCGTTTATCCCATGCCGCTTGGCAGTCTTCCCCTGTGATAATCAGAGTGGCTACCCACTCAGTTTTACCTGGAGAATAGTTTGAAATTGCTTCATTCGCTCCAAAGAATTCCTGATAAAGATGGAGCGGACCGACGTCAGCCATAATATGTTCGCCGGAGATTTCCAGGTGATCATCCATAACGTGGATGTGTTCATAAATCACGCCCCGCTTTTCCAAGACATCAAATGCTTGCCAAGGTTTTCCTTGCACAAAAGCTTCTCCCAAGATTTCTAACATATTAATCCCAGTAGAGTGATAAACTGCAATCGGTGTTTGACTAGGAAGTCGAGCATCAATTTCTAAAACTTTTAGCTGTCCCTGATGGAGTATAGTTTCAATGTCCATAATCCCATTCAGATTCAGGCTTCGAGCTAAACCTAACCCAATCTGTTCAAATTTTTCTTTGTGCTCGTCTGACAAGATTACCGAACCCACAACGCGTTTGCAATCATAGCTTTCATCCATATGGAGTTCTGTGATTTTCAACACCTTGTAGACTCCCGAGAAACCGATGACCTCTAACGAATAGGAGAGTCCTTCTAAATACTCCTCGATAACCCAGTCAGTTAAATCCTTTTCAGCCTGTAACCGCTTGAATTCCTGAGCGCTTTTTAGTTTAATGACTCCTTTACTCCCACTTGCATCGGAAGGTTTTACAATAATAGGAAAACCGCATTCTGGCCACGGGACTGGCGCAGAGACTCCGATTTCAGCAAACATAGCGTTGGAACTAAGCTTCGAAGAGGAAATCTCATAAGCATCTGCATCAAATACCAAGGGGACACCGGTAAACTTTGCAGTTCGTACGAGGCTGTCCAAGGCTTCTTGATTCTCCAGAGCGGGAATGATAAGATCAATTCCTTTTAAAATTGGAATCCACTCTACGACTTTTGTGACATCGAGTGAGTAGAACTGATCACAAAGCTCTGCTGCAGGCACCTCAGATTTCTTATCTACTAGGACAACTTCCCAACCAGCTTTATTCGCCAGATAGGCCGCTTCCACCCCTTGAAGTTTCCCACCTACAATTGCTACCCGCATACCAGCGCTCCTTCCTAGGGTTCCTTAAATGCTAGTGACGCTGCAAGATCCACTCTGCATATTCCTCACGGCTCGCCGAAACCAGTCCACAATCTTTCAATACAGGAATAATTTTGCTTACCGTCCGGTTTCCGTCTTCGATATCTAACGAATGATTGGATACTCCGGCCAAGCCAGACTGAGGCGGGATAATTGAGGTTACGACGTTCGCTCCAGAGTTGAGGCGCTCTGCTAAACCATTTAAGCCATCGACATCCAATGAGGCTGGTATCAAGCAATCTGGAAAAACTAAACGCATCACTGCGATAATTAGCAACTCTCTTGAGCGGGGTACGTACAGAAAGTTCTGCATGGGCGTATCCTTCTGTGGAACAAAGCTCATCACCCGAAGTTGGTCTGCCCCTAACTTCTTCATTTCCTCCAGAGAATTGACCAAGTCCTCATTTGTATCCCCTACTCCAGTCAGCAATCCTTCTTCTATAAGAAATCCCATCTTTTGGGCTAACTTTTTTCGTTCCATCCGTTCATCATAGCTCTGACCAAGTCTAAGTTTACGATATAAATCCTGGTTATGGGTTTCCTGATAAGTGGCATACCAGTCGACGCCAGACTCTTTGAATTTCCTAAGAATCTGCACTGAAACAACACCCGCAGAAATCATAATCGGTATATCAGTGCTTTTTTTAATATGTTCCACAGTTCTTATCAAATGCTCAAATCCAGATTCTCGGTTGTCAAAATAAAACGGATCTTCTCCCATCGTCAGATCTAGCAAATGTACTCCTGATTCAACGAGGCTCAAAGCGGTCTCCATAATTTCCAAATCAGTTTTACGATAACGTACCAGAGAACGATTTGACTTACGATATAAACAGAAAGCACATTCATTCCGGCAATAGGTTGAGAAATAAACAAAGCCATAGATGAATACTCTGTCCTTAAAATAGCGAGTTCGAAGAAACCTAGCTGTTTCATAAACCTTAGAAAGGTCTTCTTCGTCGGATAACCCCAACAATAACAGGAGTTCTTCTCTCCCTAAAGGGACCTCTTCAGTTGCCTTTTCCAATATCCCATCTAATTTAGACGTAGCCAGATTCGTTGCCATTAAGTCACCTTCTTTTTAGTTAGGTTAACCTTTAACCTCAGATATTTAAGCGTACACCATCAAGATAGGTAAGGCTTCTACCCATACTTTGAACATTTTGGGCTTCTTCCTTAATCATCAGCAAACGTTCTAGACCAAATCCGATCCCTACCCAGGGATCGGTAATTCCCCACTGATCATCTAAGAAATGGGGCCCCATGGCACTGGAACCTAACTCGATTCCTTTTACAACATCCAATGTATCTCCATAAACAACGGATGTCGTCAATTCCAACTGATAATCGGTTATACCGACGGTATCCATAACCAAGGCAGCGAGTTCTTCTAAACGTTGTTGTCTCTGATCTTTTGGCAAGCCCAGTTCTGTCAGATTAAGCATAGTAAACTCGTTTAAATGTAGCGCGCCCTTGGATTCTTTTCTGTAACACGTCCCTATTTCGAAAATGCGTATTGGTTTTTTCCATAAACGCAATAGATCTTTCCATAGCGTATATAGATTTGGTGCCAGCATCGGACGCAAACATCGCTTAGGATCGAGCCAGAACACTTGGGTAAAGAGCGGGTGATCATCTGAGACCGACATTTTCGCCAATGCTACTTTTGATATAATCGTTGGCGTGACCACCTGGACGAATCCCTTCTGGGTCAGAGCTTCGACGAGTTTCTGTTCGAGCACACACAATGATGGTCGTTTCTTAATCTCCCGTAGCTCTTGCAAACGGAGTTTTCCCTGATTCACCAAGAGGCGTTCCTGTTCCTGGAAAGCACGGTTGCGGTTTAGGTGAGACTCAAAACACATCTCTTGCTGTACTTCACTGGCGTTAAGTTCTTGCAATCTCTGTTTTTGGATCAGCGTCCATGTGATATTCACTCCGCTTGCCCCCTGATTTTATTGGCGAGGAGTACGGGAGTTTCACCCGCCTACATGAATTTAGAGTCCACGCGATCAATCCGATCTACCCCCCGTGTGTTTAGCTTCTTAAGATGAAAGTAATCTCATGTTTTAAACCCTTGATTAGAATATCTGCTGCTTTCTTTGGAGGTGATCTCACCCATCTTAGCTGGGAATGACATGTCTCCCTGTGTGACCTTATTCTTCAATCAACGGTTCGAGGATTGTTTTCATACAACCATGGCCACTCCCATCCTGACAATGGCCATGGTTCAGTAAAACAGAATCGTATAGGTATGACCATATGCCAGGGTTCGAACATCTCCGGTGAAACCAAAAAGGAAGGACTGCTGCGGAATTAAAGGGCACATTAAAAACCACACAGGCACGAAAATTTATAGCAATACAAATCGATTTTTTGCTTGCAATTTTCTTTTTCCGTCACATCATTACATTAATGCCTTCTTTGCAGCAGTAATTATTTTTGTGAACTCTTTTTCGACTTCAACACCTAAAGGTGCCGGCTGATGTGTTGCCACCAAGTTCTTGGCTTTTTCTTTTGCTATATCCTCAACTTTTTGACTTTTAATGGCCCATTGTTCGAATGTCTGTCTCTGGCTGATGGTTGGTATCCATAGTTCCCCTGAACGCAGATATTTTCTAGTATGTTTATGTCCAAGAAAATTATCGTGGTTTGCTATTACTTCAGCAACAACATCTATCGCCAAGTTTTCTTCGTTAACTTCAAATTCTCTTATGGTTCTTTGAACCACTGAAGAAATCTCATTATCCATGACCAGCATGGTGAAACACTCCACCAAAGCATTATCTAGTGAGCCCGCCGATCCAATGATGTCACTACCAGCAAGGGCTTCCATTAAAGCGTTGTAAAGGTGTTCATACCCGCTCTGCATGTCTGCAATTTTAGAACTTCCGCAATATCCGCCGGGAGCAACAGGAATATGATAGTAACGTCCTAATTGGTTCAGCCCCGCACTCATCATACCCATTTCCGGCATTGCCCATAATGCAAGACCCGTCCTCATATCCATAAATGTCGCACGTGAGGACATGGTTAGGGGACAGCCAGGTTTGAGAAGCTGGGCCGCGATGACGCCGGCCAAGATTTCCGCATTGTGCATGGCCACGAGACCATTCATGCTCATAGGACCAGTAGCACCCATTTGAGGACAAGGCTCCACGCCTAAAGGCAGACCCGCTTCCACCACATCCAACAGCGCTTCCGCCGGACCAAAACCAAATTCCAAGGGACTGACCGGCGATACAGGCAAAGTAGCCAAAGGTTTTTCCCTGAGAGCCTTTTCGCTGCCGGCCACTGCCACCAGCAGTTCTTTAATAAATTTCAGTTCCCGGGAAGACTCCACGCAGATACTCAGCGGTTTAGAAGTATTGCGCAAACAGGTAGCCGTCTCCACTGTCAGAATGATTTCCTGGGGCACGTCCCTGGGAAAGAGAGGCGAAATAATATCTACATTGTCCAAGGCATCCGCCAAGCGGGTTATATCCTCCAAGTCCTTCAGGAGGGCATCCCTGCGTTCTCCACTCTCTATGTCTATCACTGAGGGAGCGCCAACCAATGTCTGGCAATAAGCTTTTTTGCTGCCGATTTCCAATCGATGCAGATCATTTCGACCATGGAGATTGAAAACAGCTGGTACAGTCTTCATAGCTTTGTCAATAACATCCTGAGTAAAAAGAATCCGCTTACCCTTTTCAATGCAGCCATGATCTAAAAGCAGTGTCTGGAACCTTTTTGAGCTGGTACTAATTCCCACTTTTTTCAGGAGATCAAGGCTTGCTTCATGAACTTGCAAAAGCTGTGCTTCAGAATAGTAATCAAATTTCATCTTTCTATCTCCTTTTCTTTATTGACCTTCAGTCACTTACCCAACCAACCCCAATAGCCGTTTGGCAACATCGACAGCTACCGAGGCATCTTCAGCATATCCATCGGCTCCAATAGTATCTGCCCAGTTCTGGTTAATCGGTGCACCGCCAATCATCACCTTGACCTTTTTTCTAAGACCTTCTTCTTCTAGAAGTTCAATAATTTCCTTCTGTCGACCAACAGTCGTTGTCAGAAGCGCGGAAATACCTATAATACTAGGCTTAAAATCACGTGTTTGTTCAATGAATTTTCTAGCTGGAACATCAATCCCTAAGTCCATTACTTCAAATCCTGCCGTCTTCAACATCATAATTACTATATTTTTGCCGATTTCATGCAGATCGCCTTGAACCGTTCCCATCAGCACCCGTCCTATAAACTCTCTTTTCTGGCCTGTCATTAGTGGCTCTAATACTTTGATTCCCGCATCCATGGCTTTCGCACCTAACAATAAATCTGGTAAGAAATAAGTTCCGGCAGCAAACAAGGCACCTACACCCTGAATTCCTTTGGTAAGGCCATCATTGATCACCTCGAGGGGCTCGATTCCAGCGGCAATTGCTTTTTCTGTCCACTCCTTTACCTGCACCTCGTCGCCTTCTAACACACCTTCACTGAGTTTTCGCAAAATCTCTTCATTAGCCATGATAATCCCTCCTATTTTTTATTTCTTACAAAGGACTGTCGGCGATTTTCTTTCTCAGCCGCATATTCTTTTTCTGCGTCCTCCACGATATCTCTAATGGTTTGCATAATACTTTCATCCAATGGCAAGGGAGTATGATTGCTCAAAATAGCATTGGCCTCTGCGTAAGCCCGTTCAGTTAAATTGGTCTCTCCATCAAGCACCCAGGTTTCCCGCATGGACCGATCAAATAATTTGCTGTGGGACTGTTCCTTCTTAAAGTTATCATAGGTATGCTGATGACTGACAAACTCACCGCCAGGACCAATCTCCTTGATTATGTCCACAGCCATGTTAGCATCAGATACGTTAATTCCGCCAAGAACCTTCCTAATCATTTTGAATATTTCGTTGTCCATCACAAACTGAGCAAAATCAAAAGTCATTCCCATGTCAAGCATGCCCGCTCCGTAGATCAGATTCGCGCCACCCTGGGCAGCGAGGAGACCTGTCAGAGTTTTTTCATGAGCAGCTTGAGCATCGGGTATTTTACTATCTGCCTATCCGCCAGCAACAAAACTGGGCAGATTATAATATTGGGCCATCCTAGCTACGGATGCACTGATCATCCCCAGTTCAGGGGAACCTACCGGTGCCGTTGTATGCCGCATATCCATGATTGTCGTTGAACACCCGTAAATACAGGGTGCTCCTTTGCAAGCTAACTGGCTGAGAATGATGGCGCTCAACACCTCTGCGTTATGTGTGACCAGTGTTCCTGCCAGAGTCACTGGCGAAGTCGCACCTGCCAAGGCCATAGAGATAATGTTAACTGGAATCCCTGCCCGGGCGGCTTCAATCAGCACGTCCGTGCATTCCGGAATCAACTTCAACAGACTGGTCGGGCAGACGTTAAAACTGATTAAGGGTCTTTCCTTTAATTGGTCCCGACCACCAGCCACCGCCTCCGCCATGGCAATCAATCTTCGCGCGTTTCTCACTCCGTCAGCGCCAATAAAAAAGTGTTTGCTGGTGTTGGGGAAAATTGCTTCCGCATTATGCAAGGCCTGCGCAGGTCCTGGGAAATCCTGAGCCACTACCGCCCGATAGCTAATATCCATTTCTGAAAGGTAATCACTCATTTTAGCCGCATTGGCGACATCCTGCTTTTTACTGGGACGATATTTTCTGGTAACCGGATCTATAACATTAACCCCTTCACCAAAATTAACAAACCCCACCCGATTGCTTTCCAAAATATAATCCTTTTTCGGATCCCTTGCTGCTAGTAAAATAGTACTCGGTGCTGAGCGGACAGCCTCCTCAACCATATATGGAGGAATTTTCACTATGTCCGACTTCGGATCCACCTTTGCCCCACCAGAGGAAAATAGTTCCTGAGCTTCCAGGCTATCCACTCGCACGCCTACATGCTGTAATACATCGAGAGTCGCGCAATGAATGGCGTAAAGCTCATCCTGAGAAAAGACATTGACCCCAAAACCACCCATCCGAGTAAAGCTGGCTTGTGTATTCCTTGACATTTTCATAACCTCCGTCCAGTTTTTTTGATCAACAACAGCTGTCATCTGCCTCCTATCTATTGCAAAAGCTATACCAATAAATATCTTCTTGAGAAAATATTTCGTTAACCATTCAACACACCCGTTAATGGCTGGATTTGATCATTTCTATACATTAAATTATTTCTCTTTGCTTATCCCATCGGTCCTACTCTTCTTCCATTAGGAAAAAAAAAGAAAAGCAGTGTAGAAATACGTAGCATTTGCTACGTATTTCTACACTGCTTTTCTTTTGTAAAGTGTTAATTTATTTGATGCCCAGTTTGTGTATCCGATAATAGAGGACCTGCCGGCTAATACCCAATTCATTGGCTGCCTTGGTGATATTGCCGCCATGCTGTTTCAAGGCATTGATCAGCCTAAAGCATTCCTGCTCCTTAATCTCCGTAAACACTTCGCCATACTTTATTTTATCATTACTTACAGAAACAGTGCCCACAAAGGATTCGAAATTTCGAGGCGTATATTTGCTACTAAAAACAGGTTCATCATCCGAAACCATATTCATCGCTGCTTCAATCCAGTTTTTCAACTGTCTGACATTGCCCGGCCAGTTATGACTCTCCAACAGCGTGAAAACATCTGGGGAAATTTCGCAAATATTTTTTCCCATCTTAACATTAAAACTTTTTACAAAAAAACGTGTGAGAAGATTGATGTCTTCTTTTCTCGTTCGCAAAGGCGGGATTTCCAAATTGATAACCGCCAGTCGGTAATATAAATCGCTGCGCAAAAGGTGCAGACGGATCACTTCCTGGGGTTCAATATTGCAGCTACTAATGATGCGTACATTGACAGGAATCTCGCTCTTTCCTCCAAGGCGCCTAATTTTTCTTTCTTCTAGGGCGCGGAGCAGTTTGCTCTGCAAACTGAGAGGCATGGAATTAATTTCATCAAGAAATAGGGTGCTACCGTCCGCTTCCTCAAATAGACCTTTCCGATCAATTGCGCCTGTAAACACACCTTTGACCGTACCAAAAATTATTCCCTCAAGCAGATTTTCGGGAATGGCGGCGCAATTAATGGACACTAGGGAGTTTTGGCATCGGCTGCTGCTACCGTGAATGCTCTGCGCGAACATCTCTTTGCCCGTACCGGTTTCTCCGTAAAGAAAAACCGGTGAATCCGATTTAGCAGCGCTTTTGGCCCAACAGACGCTATCACGAATGTGAGCACTATCACCAAGGATGTCGTCAAAAGAAAAATATCGTTTTTTTGCTGATGAACCACTGACCAAGGCGCTTTCCAAATTCGTCTGATCAAACTTCAATCTACTTTGTAGGTCAACTATTTTGTCAACCATCTCTTGGCTCTCTTGCAGATTTCGGTAAACAGCTACAGCTCCCGTAGTTTTTTCTTCTTGTATCACAGGAAAATTATTTCCGGTGACACGAACATGCTGACCATAATTAGAGCTGTAGTATTGAACATAAGCACCTAAGAATTTTCCTGTCTTTAGACATTTCCTCAGCGTACTGATTTCGGGATCAAAGTTATATACGTCCCAAGTATATCGACCAATAACGTGTTCAAGTTCAAGTCCGTCGAATTCCAATTGGACCCTATTGCAGTAGGCAATTCTATTTCTCGAATCAACTATCATCACCCCTTCATCAATATTGTCCAGAATAGTTTTGAATGCGTCATCTAAAAAAAAATTTTTTCCCATATTATGGTCCTCAACCTCAGATATGATGACCAATAAATATGAACCGGTTATTTCATTTCCGATAGGTAGAGCTTTTAAACATATACTTTTATATGGATTAAGATTGATAAGCGTCTCTGTCCCATAACAGTGCTCATGAAATCCGGGAATTATTTCCGAAATATTCCTATTTGTTAAAAGAACCTGGTCTTTCTGCAAGATTTCAGCAAAACTCGGATTGAAAATTTCCACTATACCTGCTGGATCAATAACCGCTAATCCCTGATGGATGTCCGAAATGAATGCTCCAAACAAGTCCTTAATGAGAGAGCTATTGTTCACCATTACCCACCTGCTTCTCCATCATTTTCCTCTAAGTTTAATATATAGGGATAACAATTTTTAGTTTTCGGTTTTAAGTAGCGGCTTCACGTTTATACGTAATTATATAACAAAAGAATGCTGAATGTAGATAATTTATTGAATTGTCATACTTTAATATTTCGTGGTATAAGGTGCACGTATTAATTCTCTGTTGCACTATAATAACTGCCATATTACTTAAACCGGTCTCTCAGATATTTCATTACATCGTGAACTCCATAACAAATTATCCCTCAGATGTTTGAACAGTGTAGGGTTTTTCACCTAACTATCTACATAAGAGGGATAATAGGGGGGTGTGTAGTAACGGGACATAAATTCCCGCTACACAACCTATAATTTACCAAAAAAGCTTTAATTCATCACAAAAACATCTGCTTCTTATTTCGCGTTCAAGTCTTCAATGGAATTAATATCCACCTACTTAGGGACAACGAGGACAATTTTCGCATCACTTTTATCCCATGTCCCATAATCATCTAGATTGTCTTTATACTTCTCCCAATACGTTTTATGGGTAATCGGAAGCCAGGCATCCATGAAGACACCCAGATCCCCTTTGTTTAAGCCGACGAAGAGTGGCACCACATCAAGACTTTTCAGATTTTATCATAGCCACAACCATAAGCCAGATTAGGCTTCGTTTCTCTTGACTTTTTTCTAATTTCACTCGATCATCCTCCTCTTGCTGTAATTTTTTAATAACTGGCCATGAATTGTAAAGATTATTTAAACCAACCGTCGACTACACTTTTGTTATCTGCCACCCATTTTTTCGCAGCATCTATTGGTGTCATGCCACCATTAATCATATCTTCAATAGTCCCTATTTGCTTGTCATCCATTTTCATTTTTTTGATCATGTCTGCAACTTCTGGCATTTTTTTGCTAAAATTCTGATTAGCAAGGGTTACAATTTGCTCGCTCGCTCCGAAAACATTTTTAGTATCATCCAAGAACTTCAGGTCATATTTGGCAAACATCCAGTGCGGACTCCAACCATAAATGACGATCCATTTCTTTTCGCGGTAAGCTTTATCCAACGTAGCCAGCATAGCGGCTTCAGAGCCTGAGACTAATTTGATGTTCCAGCCATTATCTTTGATCATTTGCCCAATAGTTTTCATAACATTGGCGCCGGGATCAATGCCAATAATCTCGCCATTTAATTTATCTGCTTGCGTTCCTATTTCATCGACGGTATTGAGCGTGACATATTTAGGAACAACGAGACCAGATTTAACTTCCCCTGTATACCAACTTCCTGGGAATTTTTCTAATTTGTCCTTATACTGATCCCAATAATTTTTTTGGGTTGTAGGCAACCAAGCGTCCAGGTAAAGATCCAAATCGCCCCTACTCAGCCCAACAAATAAGGGCGCGACGTCAAGAGTTTGCAGCTCAACCTTATAGCCCTTATCCTGAAGAACGGTCTTAACCACATTGCTAATGGCTACATCTTCTGCCCAAGTTACCAGGCCGATTTTTACAGTCCCTTTATCTTGAGGTTGCTGGGCAGTTGGTTGTTCTGATTGTTGACCACAACCAGTTAACAAAGAGGTAACTAATGAAAAAATAACTAATAATCCTAGAACCTTAGAGAATTTAAACTTACTATCCATCCGCATCTCTCCTTACGCAGTTTTATTAAATGTTTTCTTGAGCGTTTTCTTGTTAAGTTTCTGTTTATTCATGCGAGCTGTTTGAGAGAAACCTTGACAAATACGATCAAGAATCATTGCCAATATGACCACTCCTAATCCGTTTTCGAAGCCTTTGCCGATATCCATCTGAGAAATACCTTCCAGTACCCCAGCGCCAAAACCACCAGCTCCAATCATCCCAGCAACGACGACCATCGAAAGCGACAACATCATGGTCTGATTTATCCCAGCCATAATCGTTGGCATTGCCAAAGGCAGTTGGATTTTCCAGAGCATTTGGCGAGGAGTTGAGCCAAATGCTTCACCGACTTCCACTAAGTCTGCTGGTACTTGCCTAATTCCTAAATCCGTCAATCGAATAGCTGGTGGCATAGCAAAGACTACTGTCGCGAAAATAGCGGGTACTGTCCCCAACCCAAAAAACATCAAAGCAGGTATTAGGTAAACAAATGAAGGCATAGTCTGCATGACGTCTAATAGCGGTGTAAAAATCCGATTAATTGTGTTATTGCGCGCAATTATAATTCCAGTAGGCACACCAATCGCGATCGATATGATTGCCGAAATAATGACCAAAACCAATGTTTCCAAAAAAGCTGGCCATAGTAACATATCGTAGATTAAGAGTAACCCAAGTCCCGACCCCAGTGCCAAACGCCATCCGCGAGCACGCCAAGCTATAATCATCACAATTATAATTAGTAACCACCACGGAACAACATTCAACCCATTTTTTAAGGCATCAATCATTTCTCGAATTGAGGTTGAAAAGACATCAATAGCGTGACCATAATTATTAAGTAGCCACTTGACACCTATGTTAACCCACTGCCCCAGCGGTAGACGATACATACTTTGGTTCACCTCCAGTGGCTAACGCAGCAAGTACTGAACCCGCCATGATGATACCGATAAGACGTTGTTCGTCATCAATAACCGCTAAGGGGACCTTACTTTCGGCAATAATCGGTAAAATATCGTGCACAAGGACCGTGGCATTGTGCACCGGAACATTCAGTAAGTCAAGGTCATAAAGATTCTCGATGCCAGCTTGTCGCGCCTCTAGGGCTAGATCTGCCGTTAGGAGACCCTGTAAATGTTTGGTGCAATCGACAACGAACACACTGGAAATACCATGTTCTTTCATCACCCGTAGGGCGACATTTGGACCATCACGCAGTTGAACGAGGGGTTGAGGTCGTTTCATGACATCTTTTAGGGTAAGAATTTTGATGCGATCAACCCCTCGGGTGAATTTTGCTACATAGTCATTGGCAGGGTCCCTAAGAATCTCCTCCGGTGTACCCACTTGAACGAGGGAACCGTCTCTGATGAAAGCGATACGGTCGCCAATTTTCAAGGCTTCATTTAAGTCATGAGTAATGAATACGATTGTTTTGTTCATCTTCTGCTGAAGATTGAGCAACTCATCCTGCATTTCTTCCCGAATCAGAGGATCCAAGGCGCTAAACGCTTCATCCATCAGTAGGATATCAGGATCATTGGTCAAGGCTCGGGCTAAGCCAACCCGCTGTTTCATGCCACCACTTAATTCATCAGGATAGGAATGCTCCAAGCCAGCAAGTCCAACCATCGCTAAGCGTTCCAAGGCTCGTTTTTCACGCTCTGCTTTGTTGACGCCAAGGACCTCTAAGCCATAAACTGTATTTTGCAACACCGTCCGATGAGGCAAAAGTGCAAACTGTTGGAAAACCATGGCCAATTTCCTTTGCCGAACTTGTCTTAGTTCTTTAGACTTTAGCTTAGTAATATCCACACCATCGATAATGATTGAGCCTAAGCTCGGTTCAATTAGGCGATTGAGGCAACGAAGAATGGTCGACTTACCGCTGCCAGAAAGCCCCATGACGACAAAAACTTCACCCTCATTGATAGTAAAGCTCACATTATTTACGCCAATGGATAAACCAGTTTCAGCAAGAATACGTTCTTTGCTCAAGCCTTTATCCAGTAAAAGCATTGCTTTTTGTGGTTGGGAACCAAAGATCTTAACTAAATTCTTGACTTCAATTTTTACCCCCATGTTCGACCTCCTCTCAAAGAGTAGGGGTTTATATAACAACTTACATATTTTTATAAAATCGATTACTGGTCAAGGTCAAAAGGCTGTGTGAGTGATAATTGCGCTTCTACTCTTGTATTTTTACAGTGACTGGGAATTTACTTGCGTATTGTTACATATCCCCCCACATATAACACACCATTAGATCAACACCAGTTGTCACATGCTTCTCTCTTCAAGCTTGGGTCTTGAGCTAGTGTCCATCAGCTTGCTTGAAGGTAATGACCTATGTTGGGTAAGTTTGACTAAAACCGTGAAATGTAAATCAGTAGTTAAACGCCTCCGCCCAATCCACAATCTTACCCAATACAAAAAGCATTCAGTCACACGCAAATTCTGTTCTTTGTGGTAACGCTTCATATTATCTTATTTGTTTGTCCCGAATCGGCCTTAAAACTCCATAATCATTTCTGCATTTTAATATGTCATATTAAATTATCATTGTATAGTATGATTCCAGTGCGAAAACCCCTAATCATAAAATAAGTTTTCTGAGCCATCAAAAAATTGCTCGTCTCTATACTCTGTCAAATTGACTGAAACCTTTGAACCCGCCTGTGATAGGGGTTCCGTAAATAGGAAATAATCGTCCAATTAATTTTAGTTGCGAATTAGTGCAGATGAATGACAACTTAATTCCATTTAAAGACTCTGCACAGAAATCATAGTATGACATGTTAAAAGGTGAGGAGTATTGACACGTTGATTGGGAAAAGTCCGCAACCCCTTGATATATACGGAATTGCAGACTTTTATTGAATCTGACAGAAATACATTGTGTCAGATTCAACAAGAGGTTAAATTAAAAGGATCAAGAAGATTCCGTGAGTTTTAGTTTACATCCTATATCGCATTCTAACAACAAAGAGCATTCATAAGTCTCTAATTCACATTTCGCGGTTTTAGTCAAACTTATCCAAATTAAGAAAAAATATTGGTGACAGCATTTATTGGCAGTAGAATATTTTTCTGCAACCGTGGGGGCAGTAACAGTAGAAACAATTAAAGCGTACATAGAAAATCAAAACAAGGACAGTGTAACGGAGATATTTAAACTAGAGGATGAGTGAGTTTCAGTCACCGACTTAAGATTGCTTCCAGCAATAGGTCTTTTAGAAGACTTAAGTCTTTAAAAGGACTTCCAGTCCGCACTTTTCAAACGGCTTTAGCCGTAATCGTAACCCCTGTACTTCAGTGCAGAGTAGTTAAGTTTTTCTCTAATTGAGATTCAAACTCTTTAATGATTTTATCCATAACACTGATTGTATCCTCCGATACCGGCACCGCTTTATGCACCTTTAGAATTCTCTCAGCTTCAACATAAGCACGTTCAGTAACATCTTTGCCGCCGGTTAAATCCATCCAGACTTCACGATTTCGCCGGTCAAAAATGGTGGACATGGACATTTCTCTCATGTGTTTAAAGGTGTGGGGATGGGTCATGAATTCTCCCCCTGGGCCAACCTCTTTGATGATATCGAGAGCCAAAGACTCATCGCTTAAATCGATTCCAGCGATCACTTTACTCACCCTACTGAAATTTTCGATATCCAGAACAAATTTGGCAAAATCAAAGGTTAAGCCCGATTCCAAACAACCAGCCCCATAAGTGATATTCGCACCGGACAAGGTGGTTAACAGCATAGTCAGTGAAGACTCATAACCGGCTTGAGCATCAACCAATTTACTGTCGGTTTGCCCACCGTTCCCCCAGAAAGGCAACTTGTAATACTGGGCGACTCTTGCCAAAGCAGCGCTCAGCATTCCCCATTCTGGCGCCCCCACTGCGGCCACGGTGAACCGCAAGTCCATAATCGTGCTGCAGGTGCAGTACATAGTGGGCGTACCCTTTTTGGTCAATTGGGCCAAGACCAAAGTGCTTAGGACCTCAGCGTTATGTTGCACCAATGTTCCGCCCAAGGTCGCCGGCGCGGTTGCACCGCTCAGCGCCATGGGGATGATAGCCACACCCGCGCTGCCTCTCGCCGCAGTGATCGTGCCTTCACAGCATTGTTTGACTAAAACCAAGGGACTGGTGGGACAAACGAAGGCGGTGACAAAAGGTCGTTTCTCAAAGTTCTCCTTGCTTCCGGCCACTGCATACGCCATTTCTAAGACTTTTTTAGCGCTATCACCCCTACCAAAGGAAAGAAGAAGATGCTTAGAAGTATTGGTAACCATGGCCTCAAAATTATGCAGAGTTTGCGCGCCGGGGATTTGATCTCCCGAGCACATCGACCGCTCCACCATAGGCACCAGGTCATAATAATCGCACATCAAGGTAGCCTGTGCCAAATCATGCTTGACCGATCTCCTCACCTTTCTGCTTTGTCGGTCGATCACCTGAACATTTTCGCCAAAGGGACTGGCACCAGTTCGTTTGCCATCCACAGCATAGTCATCCTTCTGTTCACGGCCATAAAAAACGATACTGCTTGGCGCCCAACGCAGGCAATCTTCAACCACATAGGAAGGAATCTTCACAATAGAATAGTCATCATATTTTTCCACCATACAGCCAGCACTGGCAAAGATTTGCACTGCTTCTTCCAGCTCAACTTTGACCCCCACATCCCGTAAAATTTCCAAACTAGCAAAATGGATCAATTCCAATTGTTCTTCGGTAAAAGTATTTAAGCTAAAACCAGACATCATAGAAGTACCTGCTCTTAATGTTCTCACACTCATCAGATTTCTCCTCTTTAAATAGATTTGGCATCGGAGTTCTCCACAGCGTCAACTTCAATTGCTAATGGTACAGTTTTTACCGCATCCCGCTGGAAATTTCCCCAGTCATCTTCCTTGGCCACTTTGAAGAAACCAACGATGATGATGATAAAGATAAACAGCATGGGTAATGATACTAGGACGCTGGAGGTTTGTACCGCTTTCAAACCGCCGATAGCCATGAGGACCAATGCCAAGATGCCCAAAACAAAGACCCAAGAAATCCGGTTCCAGCCAGCTGGCTCTTGCTCGCCAGTTATTTTCTTGGTGCTTAATATGGCCAAAGTGTATGCAGTACCGTTTAACAAGGTAATTGTCGCCAACAATGTCATTAACAGCATGGCGAACAGGAATATCTTAGGAAAGGGCAAGGTTCCCCACACCTGAACAACCGCCTTCGCATTGCCTGAATTGTTCAAGGTATCTGCCAACTGCGGCAGTCGCTCATTGATAAAGGTATGCAATGTGTAGTTGCCAAACACAGCGAAGAAAATCCATACACCCAATCCTGTGGCGGTTAAAATAGCAATACAAAACTCTTTTACCGTGCGCCCTTTGGAGATCCGGGCAAAGTAAATACCCATTTGTGACGCATAGCTTGCCCACCAAGCCCAGTAGAAAATAGTCCACCATTGAGGAAAACCATCAAAACTCTTGTTGGCAAAAGGTTCAGTATAAAAGCTCATTTTGAAGAAGCCTTGCATCATATTACCCAAGCCTTCGCAGAAATTATTCAACATAAAGACTTTAGGTCCGACAATGAAAACAAAAGCCATAACTCCAAAGATTAACCACATCCGAATGTTGCTGATCCATTTAATTCCTTTATGCAGTCCGCTGTATACGCAAAGGGAGATCGAGATGATCCAGAAAATTATTAAGCTAACATCCATGGTCATCGTCCGCGGGATGCCGAAAACAGAAACAATCAGTTCGCTAGCTAATGGCGTCGCCAACCCCAAGGTTGTGGCGATCCCACCCACAATGGAGAGTATCAGCAGGACATCAATCACTTTGCCGACCCAGCCGCGGGTAATTTTGTCGCCTAAAAGCATAGACGTAGCGCTACTGGCTCTATTCACATCTTTCTTTTTAACCCAGAACATATATGCAAAGGCTACACCCAATGCGCAGTACATGGAGTTGCCGGTAAAACCCCAGTGAAACAAAGGATAGGCAGTCGCCCATTGGTAGGCTTCATAGGAATATGGTTTTACCTCAAAGGGAGGTCCTATCAGATAATAAAATGGTTCAATAGTCGCCCACAAAACCACTGATCCACCCAAAGCTGCGGTGAAAATCATAGACAACCAGCTGAAAGTGGAGAACTCTGGTTTTTCATTGCCGAATCTAAGATTTCTGTATTTGCCAAAGATCAGATACAAACAAACTAACAAACAACCAAACGTAAAAAACTGATATAACCAGCTAAAATTCCCAGTAACAAAGGCAAAACAATAATTTATTAATTCATTAGCCCTTTTTAGATTTATACCCAGATATACACAAACTCCTATAATCAAAATAATTGGTGTAAAGTACAAGATTTTATCGGTCTCTAACTTTTTTACCATTTTCTTTGTGTCACTCATCACGATTCTCCCTTCATATTCACGAATTTTCTGTCGCATATTTTTCTACTTCTTCAACAATGCTGTGAATAATCTACATTTTCCCTTCATTCAAAGGCAAAGGATGTGAATGCCACGGATAGCATTGGCCTCCACGGAAGCGCGTTTAATTTACTCTGTCTCGCCCCGTCATCAGCAATATTCTCTGTGCCTGACGACAGTACAGATACTCAAATGACATTTCTTGCACTTTACCTCCTTTTGAATTTCTTTATCTATCAACAGCAACGTTTACCTATTACTTATAGCAAGATTCATGCCAAGTAAAACCGTCTTTAAAATAGATTTCGGAAGAATTCTTCAATTCAAAAAACTTATTATATATACTCCGAAAGATATTCTACATTTGTACGCATAACCTGTCTATTACAACACTTGGTATATCCTTTATCCATTTCATAAAACCTCTTACAGCTTGTTGTATCTGGGATACATTCGAAAAGAACGCATTGTTTATCACTTCTGATTTTAACCACCCCCATAAGCCTTCTATAATATTAAGGTTTGGACTGTAAGGCGGTAAATAAACTAATTCCAGTCGTTCCTTTAACGAATCCAAATAGGGCAGTAATAGCTTCACATGATGAATCTTTGCATTATCTAAGATCCTAACGATTCGTCCCCTGGGGTATAAATTCACGACATTCTTCAAGAATCCAAGAAATACCTCTGCATCATATTTCTCATGTTCCTCACAATAGACATCTCCTGTTTCGTAGTTCAAGACACCCACAAGTTTAACGCCTTCGTGTTTTCCATAGGTTAGTACAATACGCTGCTTACCTTTTAAAAACCAAGTTTTTTGAATGGCTTGATAATCACAAATCATAGACTCGTCTTCAAATAGAATATGGTCTATTTCTTCATTCAGGAGTTTTTTTTTATATCGGTAAAATCATTAATAAAGTTCTTTTGTTTTTCCAAATCGGCTTTTTTTAAAGTATAAGTTGGTCTTGAATAACTCAAACCAAGTCTATGTAATGCATCAGCCATACCACTTTGGCTATACTCTACTTCATAATTCCGCTTAATCAATTCCCGTATAATACTGAGATTCCAATTCTTTCTAGGTGGGAAGCCTACTTCATCAGGGGTGTGCGTTGTGATAATTTCCACCAACTTTTCTTCTTGTTCTGGTGTCAATAACCTTGGTGTACCAGGGCTGTATTTTCGTTCGAGCAATCCATTGATCCCACCAGCTTTGTATTTTTCAAGATAATTTGAAACAGTGTGTGTATCAATCTTCAATAATTCCGCTATTTGGTAATGCTTATATCCTTTAAGAAAATATAACACTGCATACAGTCGTTGAGCTAATCTCTTGCTGGTTGTATCCTTAAGAGACAATAAAATATTATCGTATTCGGTTTGATTTACAACCTTCTTTTCCATACTCAGAACTCTCCTTTGCAATTGGATAGATTTCTGAACACTATTATATTTTCTAGTAATTTGGACGTCCAGGAAATTTACAAAATATTACATATTAATCTGAACTTTATTATTCGGAACTTATATATATTTGGCCATTTTTTTTATATTTAAATTCTATACTTGATTAATTTAATTAATTTCATCGCCCTTAGATGCCTGCGCTAAGTATAAAAACGAAAAATAGTGTAAAATATCGTAGAGTTATCTACAATTCTATACACTATGCACTAATGACTCATTGTTTTAACACGGATGGAGAATAATCCATCTGTGTTAAAATTTTCAAATGCCATCACTTAATTAGCGTTGGCGGTCTGCTAACAAAAAAATTGACCACCCTGAGACCCAAACCCAGATTTCACGAAGAATCAGTAAAACAGGGGGAAGGAGATGCATAAGATGATCGATAAAACCACATCAAGAACATTACTGAAGTTTCGCACCCTCTAGGCCCTTGTTTCTCTAATTTCCAGGTAGCCTAATGTTATTGTTACCTTTTGATTATTAATGATTAACTAGCTTTTTCAAGGGCTTTTAGCTGATCAGTAAGAAATGAATTACCGGGTAGAAGTGGGCGATTACTCCCCCACAGATCTTATTCTGACTTCTCGATTATTCCGATTTCTGGATAACACCACCGTGCGTACCGTTCGGTACACGGCGGTTCCTCAGTTTACGCTGTAACTTGTCAATAGTATTCTGAGAAGAACAGGAATCCGAATCCCTTAATCTTCTTGATAGTATTGAAGCAGTCTTAGGATTTGCAGGTGGTATGACTTGGAAAGGGAAAAATCCTTTGATAACATATACAGATAAACCCTATGAAACCGGTATTAAAGTAGAGAAAAAGGTTATGAAGTTGTATGAGACTGCAATAAAACGAGCGTACGGTCTTGAAAGTTGGTTTGTTACACTATATCCGAGGAAATGTAAATTAGTGCTATAAGAGGAAGTTTAAGCCTATGAAATCAGTTTTAGGGTAAGGGGAAAGCTGTCTTACGATTCAAAATACTGTAATTCTTCTTGCGTCCATTTCCTCCTTGAGTCCGATAATGATGACTATGTTGGGATACGGCAACGATTCGTTCCTTTTGGCACCACTTGAACTAACATAACATTGCTACATATTGGGGTTCTGTACACATATCGTCCAAAAGTTCAATAGAGTAGTCAGACATAACGTTAATCCCCCATTTTGGCGGGTTGTGCAAAAACGCCCTAATTACTTTTGTCCAACTAAACCAACTATCAAATGAGTAAGTCATAATTTCGCTCAAACTATTGAGTAATACATCAGTAGCCTTTTTAATCGCCTCTTGGCAGCGTAATTGTCCAGGACTTCCTGTTGGCATTATTTACATTGACCATGCTCCGTAAAACCTTTATTGTCTCAATTGGATCACCTTCCCAATCCAACTCATACCAGACTCCATTAACAGTTTCCCAATGAATCTCTATTATAGGTGCATTGCTGGTAAAAATGAGATAAAATTTTCCTTGAGAACTAGGTAGAGTCTGACCACTATTATTAATCTCATTAATTACCTGTTCAGCGAAACTAATCGCGCTGCCAAAAGAATCTCCTGAACATCCACTAACAAAAAAACTCCAATTACCAGATTCCCAAGTGATTGCTGTACCACCGACAGCAGTCGAGTCTAGAACATATTCTTTACCCGTGATTCCGTTTGGTAGATTAATAGTCTTAAATTGCATGCTGTCTTTTACAAATTGTTTTTCCATTGGTTGTTCAGAAGGTTTGCTAATATTTTCTGAAAGAGTTCCATAATACATGGCACCTGAAGCACCCTCTGATTTCTGATCAATTTCTACCGAAAAAGTATTACTTTTGATTTCAGGTGAAATAGACCATTGTAATCCGACATCAAGTTGAGGCAAATAGGTTGGTAACATTATGGGAAAACTACAAGTTTTCAACAACTCATCGGTTATTGTTTGAAACTGCTCAACTATTTTTGTGTAATCTTCTGCTTTACTCAATGATGGGGCAGCACTGCTAGATGCGACAACATCAGATGCGTTATTAGGTTTTCCACTATTACTGAAACAGCCCGTTAAAAGGATTAAAAAACAAAAGACAATTACATACCCACATTTACTTTTAATCATAGATACATTTTCTCCTTGAATTTTTGTCCAGCGCCGCAAAAAGGTAAAATAAGTGAATATCAGGTTCTACGATAAAACTCAAAATCATTGTTTTTTTAAAGGGAACATTGTAGTGTGCCAAGCCTGTTACTGGGTCTTCAGGAACTCCAACTTCTGGTGCAAAAAATCTTGATACAAAATCATACTTGTCTAAACCTTTAGCTGTAACTATGACTCCATGCATCTTACATTTTAACAGTTTGGAAATGTCAATTCGTATACCTCTGACTTCTTCTTCAGTTGCAACTTCAATTAAATAGTTTTCTCTTGATTTACCCTTGAAAGTAGGTATTATTCCTCCTTATGAGTTAGATCGTAATCAAAACTCATATCCAAAACAGCTCCCCATTTGGTGCCTTATGTGAGTCATTTAGTTAGAGCTGATGAAGAAAAAAGCAGAAAGACCTCCGAACGTAACCTTTCAAAATTTTCTCAGCAGTTCTATACACTTGAACGACCATACGGCAGCATATTCTAGCTTTTCTGGTGGAATCTCTGCTTGCTTGTAAGATTTATAGATGCTATCTTTGGTAACTTTTAAGTCAATTAACGCACCTATATCCACACCTGACGCAAAATCTTTTATGTGGTCTAAATAAGTACCTACCGGTCCAAACTCGCTAGAGTATAGCTCAATATTATTAATTGCTTTTTCCATGAAATCCTCTTTATCTTCATAAAACAAGCTTCTTCCATTATCATACAAAGGATACATAGTTGTTGTGGAGTTATGTATCTTTACGGCTAGGTTACTTAAATGCCGATCCGTTTGCCTTGTTATAAAATCCAACAAAATCATTTGCTGGATTTCTTTTTTGAAATTACCCAGTTTAGTCACTAGATTCACATACTCATTGT